>JAKAAL010000544.1 GCA_021802375.1 Bacillota bacterium
ACAAATGGCTCGCGAATTAGTCGAGCCTGGTATCTTCCACGAGGTATTTGTCGATACCCCGATCGAAGTCTGCCGCTCGCGCGACCCGAAAGGTCTGTACCGTAAAGCTTATGCTGGCCAAATTCGGAATTTCACGGGCATCGATAGTCCATATGAACCGCCCGAAAATCCCGAATTCTGGCTCCGCACGGTAGATAGCGCGCCGGAAGCTCTGGTCGATTCTCTTTACGACGAATTGGCGCCAGCTATCGGTTTGGAAGATAGCCCTTGAGTTGGCGTCTTGAGCGGTTCGATCGGTTCGTTTGGACCGGCCTTGCTTATGTAGCACGAGGCCTTGCACTGCATGCCAACGTAAGCTGAGGCACGACAACATGGTAGTGAGGGTAACCGACCCAAGTAGCCTTGCCGTCGGAAAAGGCCGGAATGCGACTTAGCCGCAAGTTATTCCGTTATGGACCCCAAATCCAAACGACCGACCGGGGTCAGCCGACGCGGTGTTTTACTCATATACGGCCACACATGGCGATTTAGCCGGTAATTTCTATACCTGCAAAAAAGAAGGAAATTTCCTGCACCGCAGCCTCTGGCGAGTCCGAGCCATGCACCGAGTTCGCTTCAATATTCTCTGCGAACTCCGCCCGAATGGTTCCTGGCGCTGCCTTTGTGGGGTCGGTAGCCCCCATTATCTCGCGATTCTTGGCGACCGCGTTATCTCCCTCTAGCACCTGGGCAACGACAGGGGCCGACGTCATGAACGCCACCAAACCAACGAAAAATGGCCGTTCCCGGTGCGCCGCATAAAACGCCTCAGCCTGTTTCTTCGTCAGAAGCAGCCGCTTTTGCGCCACGATTCGCAGTCCCTCCGCTTCGAGCTTGGCGTTGATGCGACCGGTGAGGTTCCGTCTTGTCGCATCCGGTTTAATGATCGAAAGCGTCCGTTCGATGGCCATCACGTCATCCCATTAGATTGTATCGCGCGCGGCATACCCTCAATGGCAAACGAGCGCAACCACCACGTGGAGTGCCGCCATGTCGTAGACCCTCGACGAGTCTTCATCGGTGCTTCGGCCATCCTAAGCCTGTGGGCGCCAGTCGCGTATGTCGCCTGATCCTAGCCCGGCTGGGCAGGTGGGCGTCCATAAGATACCAAGTCACCATGACCTTGCTCCAAATTGACGACTTGTCGTTCAGCTACGCTGGGCGTGCCCTCCTTGATCACGCAACCTTAGCTATCGGTATCGGCCAGAAGATTGGCCTGATCGGTAAAAACGGTGCTGGCAAATCGACTCTACTCAGGCTCATAGATGGGGGACTGACACCGGATGGCGGTACAATCCAGTTGGGCCAGCGAGTCCGCTTGGGTAGCGTGGCGCAGGAAGCACCAAGTGGTGCAGCGTCAGCGTTGGAACATGTTCTAGGCGCTGATATGGAGCGGACGCAGCTGCTCGCAGAGGCAGAACACGCCGCTCCAGAGCGCTTGGCGGATATTCATGACCGCTTGATTGCCATCCAGGCAGACTCTGCCCCATCCCGTGCCAGCGCCATTCTGAACGGCCTTGGCTTCGACAGCGAGGCCCAAATACGTCCCATGTCCACCTTTTCGGGTGGCTGGCGCATGCGTGTCGGCTTGGCCTCTGCCCTGTTTGCCGCTCCAGACCTACTTCTTCTTGACGAACCCACCAATCACCTTGACCTTGAGGCAGCGGTCTGGTTGGAAACTTGGCTTACTCGCTTTCCGGGTGCTGTGCTGATGGTCTCTCATGACCGGAACCTCCTTGATCGCGCGGTCGACTCGATTGCTCATCTAAATCAAGGCAAAATCGTTGTCACACCAGGAGGGTTCGCTAATTATGTCCGCATCCGGACTGAGCGTGCTGAACAGCAGAAACGAAATGCCGCACGCGTCGCTGCACAACGTGCCCACATTCAAAAATTCGTCGATCGCTTTCGCGCTACAGCAACCAAAGCTCGTCAGGCGCAATCCCGACTCAAAGCAATCGCTCGCTTGCCGGCAATCGAAAATCTTGTGGAGGATTCACCAACTCGGTTTTGCTTCCCGGTGCCCGAGTATCTTCCTCCGCCATTGCTATCACTTGACGATGTCAGCCTAGGATATAACTCTAAAACAGTATTGGGCGGCATTTCGCTTCGCGTGGACATGGGTGACCGCATAGCCCTGTTAGGTGCCAATGGAAACGGGAAATCAACTCTCGCCAAAGCCCTTTCCAGCCGGCTTCCACCCCAATCGGGAAGCATTTTCGTTACAGGCGGTTTACGGATCGGCTATTTCGCGCAGCATCAGGAGGATGATCTCGACCTCAACTCCTCAGCCTTCAATCATCTCGCGCGCGCCCTACCGCACGCAACGGCGACCAAAATTCGCGCACATGGCGCTAACTTTGGCTTGAGTGCAGATCGTATCGAGATTGACACACGCCAGCTCTCCGGAGGCGAGAAGGCGCGCCTTCTCTTAGCTTTGGCAACGTGCGATGCCCCGCACATCCTTATCCTTGATGAACCCACAAATCATCTTGACATCGATGCGCGCGAAGCCATCATCCGCGCGCTCACAGATTTCTCCGGCGCCATAATTCTAATCACCCATGATCCATACCTGATCGATGTGCTCGTCGATCGCCTGCTACTGGTCGCAGACGGAAAGGTTACATTCTATGACGACGATCTCACCACCTACCAGAAATTTGCCCTTCAAAATGTAGAACCAAAGCAAAAGATCCCCGAAAAATCGCGTGGACATAAGGTGAGGCGAACTTCCGAAACCATCCCGCTGCGCCGCCATCTAAAAAATGCAGAGCAAAAAGTCGCTGAGCTGGACGCTGAACGCGCCGCTATAGAACAGCGTCTTTCTGGCCCGGATTTCTACACGCGCGCGCATCCCGACGAGATGGCGCGACTTTACAAACGTCTTGCGGCAATTTTGGTGGAAACTGAAAACGCGATGGAATGCTGGATGGCAGCAGAAAATGCACTAGCTGAAAGCTAGTCAATACCCCCCAAAGGCCAGCCCCGAGTTCGGGTCAGCAATCTCCATGCGATCACGTACACCCTTTATTCCCTTTGTGTTTTCCGCGATGACAATCAGTGCATCATGTTCGGCATCGCTGAAGACCGTTCCTTCAAGTTCCGCAATGCCGTTTTTGACACGTACAGCAACCGCGTTTCGAGGCGCAAATTTTGACTCGGCAAACTGTGCCAAGATCCTAGCTTCGGCCGATCCATCCGACACTAACTCATCGTCGACAGCAATCAGATCACCGACTAATGCGGCCAAGAGATTACGCCGCCCAACCACGCCGACCAGAATCCCATCATCGACCACAAGCAATTGCTTGAAATGCCGCTTCTGCATAATGTCAACGACCTCATCAAGGCTCGTGCCCGATGAAACGCTCTCCGGCTCGATTGTCATTACCTCGGCAACCCGCCGCCCATGTGAGCGAACAAACTCACGTGCGCTCTGCTCCGGGGCAAAAAACCCTTTTAACGCCGATATCTTCTTATTAGTTCCTAGTTCAAACCGCCTAAGAAGGTCGCCGTCTGTTAGAATCCCCTCCAACGCCCCTCCTGGAGCAACGACAGGGAGCGCCGTAATGTGCTGATCCAGCATGATTCGCGCAGCGTCAGCCAACAATGTCTCGGGTTCAACGGTCACCGGTGTCGCCGTCATGATCTCTCTGGTAGTTATGGTCTTCATATATCCCTCCATCAGCACTAGGATCGATATCATCCCCTACGTGACGAAACCATGATCCAGATCAACTTTGGCCCGCCGATGATACATTACCCCCGATTGCTAGGATGTTACGGTAAAAACCGACTATGTGACATCAGGACCTCAGCAAAGCCCATAGTTACGCCAAAACATGCGAACGGAGAGCAGCGGAAGGATTTTTGTGCACGGGCGCTTCTGTCGTTGTTGGTTTTAGCAGCCTGCTGGGGACTCGTCGGTTCCATGCACCGTCGCTCCACCCGTGTAGCGCAGGAACCACTTCAAATGAACTTTCTAGGCAAACCACGCCCCGCACTTCAGCTTTTTACAGAATGGCCGCCAGGCCCCAGAGCAAGCGACCATAGCGTCCCGAGAACGACATGAAGCGCCGCTCGACGCTGCTAATCTTCTCCTAATAAGCGTCCTGTTCCGGCCAATGTGACGTTCCTGGAAAGTTCGCCTCTGCCCTGCACAACTATCAGCCCACCAAGTCAGTTCCTCAACGCAGCACCTTTTCCCGAAACACACAGTCGCCCTGTCATCCAACATTCACTGGCATCACATGCGCATTAACTCACGCCTTCCTCCTTA
>JAKAAL010000545.1 GCA_021802375.1 Bacillota bacterium
CAACAAGTTCGTTGGCGGCAAGATGTTCCTGGTGAAGTTTGGGGCCCATCGCCGAGACCCTGTGTGGCCCGTCGACATCTTCGTGCCGCAAGTCGGGGAGGCCCAGACCATCATGGGATCAATGTTTGCTGATGCCATAAATGGTTTCCCGGTACCGTACTACCCGCAGTGTTTACAAAAGGCCCATGAAAACGCAGCTTTGGTCGATTTCGATTTCGACATCTTGCAGGACGTCATCTTCGAGAGTGTCCGGTCCAGTCTCGGTGGTGACGCGGAGGCTTTGGATGTGTTTCAGCTCCAGGATGCCGATCCGGCCCAACGTCGCTATGAATAGGGGATAATCATATGGCAGAAATCCAGCTCTTTCCTAGAGAACAAGTCGTCGGTATCTTCCGAGGCTTCCAGGAAGGGGGGATGGAGTTCCACGCCGATTTGGTCTTGCCGTACCGCAATGAGTTTCAGAACATTCCGATGCATGGACAATTTCTGCTCGTACAACTAGAAACACCCGATGAGGCCGTGTTGGGTCGCATCGCCTCTTTCGCTTCTGAGGGGAAGTTATCCGTAGGATCTGGAGAGGAATTCAATATCCGTGCCGTCCGTGAAGATCGGCCGATTCCCGAAGATCTGCGTGAGCAGTACCTCAAATATCGGGTAAACATCCGCGTTCTTGGCGTATTACGGCACAAAGACCAAGCGCTGACTTTCGTTCCTTCGCATCGTCGACTTCCCCACGTAGGCAGCAAAGTGGCCTTCCCCGGCCATGAGGTGTTACGGGAAATTGCCGGTCATAGTATCGACGGCGCTCCGATCGGCCATCTGGCCTTCGGCGAATACATCTATGCGGGCCACAGTAAATCATTTCAAACCCAGGAATGGATGCAGGTGGTCGACCCCGAAGTGCTCGTTCGATTTCCAGTCGACTCATTGGTTTCTCGCCGCAGCTTCATCTTTGCGCGAGCTGGTTTCGGCAAATCCAATCTCAACAAACTGCTCTTCTCGAAGCTCTATGAGACGACCCCGTTTAGGGTCAAGCGTGCCGGTAAGCAGGTTCCCGTGGGTACGGTAATCTTCGACCCGGATGGTGAATATTTCTGGCCAGACGACAGAGACCGTCCCGGATTATGTGATGTGCCGGAGCTGGAAAACAAGATCGTTGTCTTTACCGACAGAAAAAGTCCCAGTCCCTTCTACCAGTCGTTCGTGGCTGGCGGCATTAAGTTGGATATTCGTCGACTACGTCCCGGTGATGTGATTTCGATTGCTCTCGGGCCTGAGCGCCAGGATCAGCAGAATGTGCGGAAGCTACGCGGGCTTCCACAAGACCGCTGGGAATCGTTGGTGAATGCGGTTGACGAAAACGGTAATGCCACACCTCTAGAGGACATTGCTCAACTCCTTGATCTCGATCCTCAACGACAGGAGGCAGAGGCTCTGGCAGCGAGAGGCAACATGACGGCAATTGTGCGGATGTTGCACGACAAGAGCAGCCAGCTCATGGACATGCTGATTCACTCGCTGTCAGAGGGGAAATTGTGCATCATCGATGTCTCCCAAATGCGGGGTGGCCAGTCGCTGGTACTCTCGGGTCTGATTTTGCGCCGAATCTTTGACCGGAATCAACAGGAGTTTACTTCGGCCGATCCAAAGACCATTCCCACCATCGCAGTCGTCGAAGAAGCACAGTCGGTGCTGAATGAAAACGCGCAGGCTTCCGAACCGTACATCGCGTGGGTTAAGGAAGGGCGGAAATATGATCTGGGCGCAATCCTAATCACTCAGCAACCAGGGAGTATTCCTGTCGAGATCCTCAGTCAAGGAGACAACTGGTTCATCTTCCACTTGTTATCGGCCACAGATCTAATTTCTCTCAAGCGCGCTAACGCGCATTTCAGCGACGACTTGTTGAGCTCGCTTCTCAACGAGCCTATTCCGGGTCAGGGGATCTTTTGGAGTTCGGGGGGTGGCAAGGCGTATCCGATCAGCTTACGCGCCCTGTCGTTCGAGGAGATGTACTCGGTGCGGGATCCTGGCTACCGCCAGCCTTCCGGGAATACCTATGCCCAAATACTGCGCAGTACCTTTTCCGGTGTGAAACAAATTGTGACAGCAGCGCAGGTGACAGAACCCGACAGCACCGGTAGCTTACTTCCTGCTGACGCCGAAGACACTGAGCCAGTCGATATCATGGCCAACCTTGAACGGATGGCCATCGAAGCCTTTCGAGGAGGCGAGATCCGTCAAAAGATCAAAAACGGTATGCCGTGGTTCGGGGTTCAACAGTTCCTCATGGACCACCTGCCGGAACATTTGGAAGATCGACGCCAGCTTGCCTATAATCTTGTCTCAAAGGTCATGAATTCTGTGTTCGGACCGGAGCCAGCATGGGAGACGTACAAGAATCCGGGGACGGGAAAAACGTGGATAAGAGTGAAAAATGACTAAACCCCAGCATTACATAAGTGACGGTTTTCGACCCAGTGATACGGCACTGAACGGGATATGCCCTTATTTTACGATGTTCCCGCTGGATTTCCCGCTCGACGTTCTCCAGCACAGAGCGCGATCGGGTGATGTCGTGCTGGATCCCTTTTGTGGTCGCGGTACTACCAACTTTGCCGCTCGGCTAGTTGGCCTTCGATCCTTGGGGATCGATGCCAGTCCCGTAGCGGCGGCCATTACCGCCAGCAAGCTAGTAGAAACGAATGTTGAGGATATTCTCGCAGAGGCGCGTGGAATTCTGAGAGGGTGCGAGCCGCGTCGAATACCGGACGGCGAGTTTTGGCAATGGGCCTTTCATCCAACGGTGCTCGACGCCCTGTGTCGATTTCGGGAGGCGTTTCTTGAGGACTGTGCCACAGACACACGCATTGCGCTCCGCGGCATTGTTTTAGGGGCCCTTCATGGGCCCAAACAGAAGACGTTTCCGAGCTACTTCTCTAACCAATGTCCTCGCACCTACGCTCCGAAGCCTGCCTACGCGACGCGCTTCTGGCGGGAGCGTGCACTTGTGCCCGAATCCCTCGATGTCTTGGCCGTCATCGAGCGCCGGGCGAAACGTTACTACGGAACGACATTCTCGGCCTCCGGGTCGGTGCGATTGGCGGATAGTCGCGAAACCGCGGCGCTCCAACCCGAAGAACATGATTCGCGTTTCAGGTGGGTCATTACCTCTCCGCCGTACTACGGCATGCGGACCTATATTCCCGACCAGTGGCTGCGTAATTGGTTCGTCGGCGGTCCCGACGTTGTCGACTATACTAATTATCATCAAATCGTTCATTCCAGCCCTGACAACTTCACAGCTGACCTTCGCCAGGTGTGGCGAAATGTCGAAACCGTATGCACCGAAGATGCCAAGATGGTCATCCGTTTTGGCGGCATCCCAGACAGACACGCTAATCCGTTGGACCTCATCAAGAACTCTCTTAGTAACAGCGGCTGGCGCATTACCACCATCAAGGAGGCTGGGCCTGCCACGGCAGGCAAGCGCCAAGCCGACACCTTTTTGCCCACCAAGACCACGTCACTGGGCGAGTACGATGTTTGGACGGTCCGGCGGTAGTCGGGGCCACCTAAAAATTCTGGTGGCCTGGACTGTGATGAACGTTTCGACGGCTTAAAAGGTGTCGCGGGTAAAAATCCTTGCCCAGGGACCGCTGCGTCGGTTAAATTACCAAACACTGGGGATCCACTTGGGCCGTCATAGGTTCCGCACCCGTAGGCGTCCTAACTCAAATGAGTGCATGCGTCCAAGGTGCTACCAAGGTTTTCGCCATCGACCGTCTGCCCGGCAGGCTGGCTATGGAGGAAAACTTTGGAAGTGTCCCCGTCAATTTCGAAGAGCAAGACTCTAAGACGGTCATTGATGCCGCAACTCAGGACAGAGGGGACGATGTACCGCTGGAAGCCGTCGTTGGGAAGGAACCGTTGGATTCGGCATTACGAGTCGTCCCTCCTGCTGGATGGCACAAAAATTTCTGCGGGGGTCAGCTACAAAAACTCACGTTGGGTGAGACAGCCTCGACATTTTTAATAGACAGAATCGCTAAAAAAGAAAGGGGGAAAGGCGCATTCCTCTCCGCCTAAGAGGGCTGAGAGGAATGCGCCAAATCCGATGAAGACTCACGTCGTGTTTGGGGAAACGGCCGAAAAGGGATTAGAAATCGCATTGGGCCATTCGCCGGATTCTGTGATCGGCCTAAACGACGATCTCATGGCCGGACCATTGGCGGAAGACGCATTTGGGCCAGATGTGCCAGTACAACGCCTTCGGTGGTGGCAGACCCTGTCCACGGGAG
>JAKAAL010000546.1 GCA_021802375.1 Bacillota bacterium
TCCACGGTGGCCGTGGTGCCCGCGTCCAGAATGACGACGCTCCGACGCACGCGGTGCCAGGCGGATAATGCGTTCACAAACCGGTCCGCGCCAAGGGCCTCGGGAGGATCGTAGCGCACCAGCATACCGTATCCCGGGGAACGGACTTCTAGGGGTGCAAGCCGACCGATTATTTCGCCTACGCGTATCAAGGCCGGAGTGAGCAAGGGCACCACCGAGGCGAGCACCATTTGATCGACATGTTGCAACCCTAAGTCGGCTAATAAGATGGAGATCGTCACCCGATATTCGTCGGCGGTGCGACGGACATCCGTGGAAAGCCTCCACTCGCCAATCCATCCTTCAGACGGGCTATGTACCCCTAATTTAATGTGGGTATTGCCCACATCGATGGCCATTCGCCTCATCACAAGCCTTAGCGCCTTCTCTCTTTGGTCTTGGGATCATGCATTGTGCACGCCCACCGTTCCGTTTCAGTATAGCGAAGACCACCAACACCTGGGAATGATGGCCTGAGAAGGGTTAAAATAGAATTCAGACATCGCTCTCATGGCTTTGGCGACGCACAAAAAGAAAAGGGGGGATCGGGGTCTTGCCGACTCATGTAACCCCGTATCCAAGGGCCATCCGGATAAGACGGGGGGCCACCTCTGCATCTGGTGAGCAGGACTTGATGCGTGGAAAGGCAGGAGTGCCGTGATATCGGTTGAAGAGGCCCAGGCTCGGATTCTTTGCAATAGCTCCAGGCTTGCTGAGGAACAAGTTCATCTACTGGACGCGACAGGGCGGGTGCTGGCTCGCGACCTACGCGCTAGCATCGACCTGCCTCCCTTTGACAACTCGTCCATGGATGGCTACGCCATCCATGCGGGCGACAGCTTAGATGCCCATGAAGCCCATCCGATTGCATTGACGGTCGATGGCCTCGTCCAAGCGGGCCACCCGGCCATGAATCCCTTGCCTGCCCGAAGCGCCAGAAAGATCATGACGGGAGCCCCCCTCCCACCCGAGGCGGACGCCGTGGTGGCGATCGAAGAGGTAGAACGTCGTGAGTCGTGCATCGTCTTACACCATCCCGTGAAGCGCGGCTCATTGATTCGTCAGCGCGGGCAAGACACTCGCCAGGGCGCTACCCTGTTGGCCGCCGGTACGGTCCTTAACTCCGCCCGTATTGGACTTCTGGCAAGTCAGGGCGTCATCTTGGTCCCAGTCACTCGAAAGCCGCGGGTGGCCATTTTAGCCACCGGGGATGAACTCGTCGAGCCGGGCCAAACGCTCTTGCCCGGCCAAATCCCCAACTCCAACAGCTACGCCTTGAGTGCCGCCGTGATGGAGTCCGGAGGCATTGCGCTTCGGTATCCAGCCGTGGCTGACCACCGCGAGGCGGTCGCCGAGGCGCTCCATCAGGCTGCCTCCGAAGCCGACATCGTTCTCTCGAGTGGCGGCGTCTCCGTAGGGGATTACGACCTGGTCAAATCCGTCTTGCAAACCATGGGCCAATTAGACTTTTGGCGAGTGGACATGAAACCAGGGAAACCTCTTGCGTCAGGCTTCTTGGGGAAAACGCCCTTTTTAGGGCTTCCAGGAAATCCCGTGTCAGCACTTGTCACCTTCGAGCTCTTTGCCCGGCCGCTCATACGAAGCCTCCTAGGCGACACGGATTGGCCGCGACCTGTAATCTCCCTGCCCTTAGCGCAGGAGTTTTCCGAAATCAGCGATCGACGGCATTACGTGCGCGTGGCCATTCGCGCTGATGCGAACGGCGCGCTGATGGCTTGGCCCACGGGACCCCAAGATTCCCACTTGCAAACCTCCTGGACCAATGCCCAGGGGCTGATGATCATCCCCCCGCACCAGGGCCGTCTACCCCAAGGCAGCATTTGGCCAGTGATGCTGCTCAAAGCCTAGCTACGACTAACGTAGAACGGCACTACGCATCTTCCTTAACGGAACGAAAACCTTAAACGGTCTTCGGTGGCAATCACGGGCGGCTCGATAGTCACAGCCAAGTTCTCGGTTTTATTGATGAAAATTTCGGCTATGTGCTGCGGTTGGATTTCCCTGTTTTTTTAGTCTAAGCCGCCCTCTTCGGCCATCTCGATTTAGGTTGGAAAGGGAGGTGCATTCTCGATGGGGCGCGACCCTCCACTGGTTGAAAAATGCCGATCGATCGAATCCGTTCTTAGTATCTGGATGCGCAGTCACCATCCGTGGACGTGGGGCAGGCGCTCCTGCACATACGCCCCCGAATGTGCAATGACTGATGCATCAACGCATATCCCTGACTGAAGATATCCTCGGGGAACGACACGCTAGACCGACGATAGGTCATGCTGAATCCACAGGTTAGGCTCGATATATACAGACCACAGTTAGTCTGCACATCAATTTGTACTGGGTTGAATGCTTGGGGAACCACATAGGGTCCACTTGCTGGGAACCTCATGCCGGTCCACGTTTCCCATTCTTGTACGGAACCAGAAATCGTCATCGACCGTTGGGCCACCCCAAGACATGCACCCCCTAATCGCCAATGGACTCGAAGCCATGGATCGAATGGCGAACCGTCACTCCGAACCCACTGGACGCACCGTTCCATGGTGAGCAGAGGATAGTTCGCTTTCCCCGTGGGCCGCACCGGCGCGATCAGGGTCGACAGCGCGTGCCCCTTCGCTATCGCCTGCATGGTCGCAATAATTTGGGCACTCCATCCTCCCCGCTTGTGTTGTGGTGAAGTAATGGCTGCCAGCGCACACAGGGTGTTCGGGGCTCGTTCCATTTGCCTATCCGCGATGCCTCGTTCCAGCGCCCCATCATACCCCGCAGGAAGATCGTCTACGGTGCCATCCCACCGCAACGGAATGGCATGACCACAAGCGGCCACGAGCCCGCCGGCGTCAGACAAAGCAAACTGGAAATCTGGGAAGTATCGATACAGATCCCCCCAGTATTGCTGGGTGACCGGACCGCCCTGCACGAGGAATCGCGGAAATTGGTGGTGCAATGGGCCCACATCGACCGCGAGGTCCGGTCGTTCAGGAAACGTCATCCACTGGAAATCCATGACCAAGGACCTTTCTTTTCCTCACACTGACCGATCCCATCCGCCTAAACGATTTGATGGTACTCCCGGGACTGCGGAGGGATGGCTTTGTCTGCACCCATTTCACCCCTTGTCGATCCGGCCGACAGCGCCCTAGTGCGCGAGATTGCGAATCGTTTGCTGTCCATCGTGAGACCATAGCCAGTTCTTTCCGTGGCAGAACACAAGATTTCATGCTTGCCCGCCCACCGCGCGGTCTTGACGATTGCCATCGCCACGACTAGACTATAAGTGTAAACCTTCAGGGCGGGGTGAGGGGTCATACCCAATTCCCCACCGGCGGTTATCCCGAGACGATCGGGGAGCCCGCGAGCCTTTTGGCAGGAGTCCGGTGAGAGTCCGGCGCCGACAGTATAGTCTGGATGGGAGAAGGTTAAAGACAGAGACACTCGCTTTATGTCTAACCTTTGCGTTCCCGTAGCCCTCTGAAGGGCGCGGGTTTTTTGTCGTACCAGGGGGTGCATGTCATGACCAAGAGTCCTATGGCTCGAGCCTTGGCCCTGGCTTCACGCGGGCGCGGCAATACCTCGCCCAACCCCATGGTGGGCGCCGTCGTCGTCAACGCTAGAACAGGTCAAATCCTGGGAGAGGGTTACCATCACCGCGCGGGTGAACCCCACGCCGAGCTTTTGGCCCTGCGGCAAGCGGGGGACCAGAGCCGTGGCCAGAGCCTATACGTCACGTTAGAACCATGCAACCATACGGGACTGACCCCCCCATGCACCGACGCCGTCATTGCGGCCCAAATCCGCTCCGTGCATGTGGCCGTTTTAGACCCAAATCCCAAGGTATCAGGCGGAGGCATCGAGAAACTTCGCCAAGCGGGCATTACCGTCCGCGTTGGTGAGTTCGCAGAGGCCGCCTACGCGCTCAACCTCCCGTTTTTCACATGGGCTCTGTATCATCGTCCTTTGGTCATTCTGAAGAGTGCGATGTCTTTGGACGGCAAAGTGGCCACCGCCACCGGTCAATCGAAATATTTGACCCACGCGGCCGCTCTCGCCTTGGCCCATGAACAGCGTCGACAAGCCGACGCCATTCTAGTTGGTCTTGGCACCGTCCTTGCGGACGATCCCAGCCTAACCTATCGAGGTCGGCGCCGGGGGCGCGATCCAGTCCGCGTGGTGCTCGACAGTCAGGGCCACACCCCCCCTGAAGCCCGTCTTTTTCACCACGGATCCC
>JAKAAL010000009.1 GCA_021802375.1 Bacillota bacterium
GCAATAAAGTGGCGAATACGCTCCATCAGTTCACGCCCACGGAAGTGCTTCAAACCTGGCAGTTCTGGGTGGCTTGGATTGCTATGTCCCTTATTTGCGCGGCCGGATCGATGATTACAGCCCATATTGTCGATATTGCCAAAGTGAACGTAGCCGTGGCTGCAGCGGCGGTTGGTGTGACGGCCGCCACGCTCTCGCGTCTTCCGAACGGAGGAATGCGCTGGGTATCGGGGATCGTTTCCGATTACATCGGACGCGAACTGTCGATGTTCATCGCCTACGTGATTATGGGAATCTCGCTCTTTTGGATGGCCAACACGCATAACGGCATTTTATTCATTATTTTAGCGTGTGTGGCTATGGGCATGTGGGGTCCTTTGTTTACGCTCTTTCCTGCGTTGATGACCGACTATTTCGGCCGGGAGCATTCGGCCGTGAACTACGGGATGATGTACACCGGGAAAGCAGTAGGGGGTATTTTTGGCGGTATTTTAGCGAGCACCATTTACGTCGCCGCAGGCCATTCATACGCCCCGGATTTCTATCTCGCCGGTGCGTTTGCTATTGTGGCCGGACTTTTGGCCATGTTTGTGTTAAAGCGACCGCGTGCCGCTTATGCTGAAGCTCCCCAAAACAAAACGGCATAACCCGATTTCACGTGCATTCGTGGTAGTTGGATGCTTCCTAAAGAGGTTTGGGCGTTCTGCGTGTGGTGGCGAGGGAGGGTTGCCGGCAAAAGAGCGCCCAGATTCTCCAATGCGCGATAGTACTCCAGCTTCTCGCGTTCTACGAGGCCTCGTGCCCAAGAGTTTCGCCGACCCTGTCTACGTGCTTTAACGATCACGGCCCAGCACTTGTCTTTGTGATCGGGTTTCTTGATGTGCCAGGTGTCGAGTCATGGCGAGCATGGTTGCCATCATTAACACCGTTATGGCTGTGACGATCGCCTCCAGTGAGCCATAGCGCCAGGAAGCGTGTGAAACAAGACTGAGGTTGGGAAAAATATAATGTGCCAGCACGTTGATCGCCTCCCTGATGTGCTACCCGTATCGTACCGGGTGGTGGCATCAGTAACAATGCACCGGGATTTATGTCATGGTATCGATATAATCTATACATCCCGCGTTGGCGTAGGAGGTATACCTATGAAACTGGCGATGGTAGGCATTGGCGATATTGCACGAAAGGCTTATTTACCCACAATGCTGTCCCGACAAGACATTGATCTCTATTTGGTTACCCGCAATCAAACCGTGCTTGATGAAGTGGGAAGGGCACATGGGATCGTGGCAAGCCACCGCTTGAAAAGTGTCCGGCAACTTCTCGGTCAGAAGATTGATGCGGCACTGGTCCACGCTGCCACCGACGCGCATGACGAAATCGTGCGCGAATTATTACGGGCGGGGGTCCACGTCTATGTCGATAAACCGCTTGACTACTCCTATGACAAGAGCCGAGAAATGGTGGCGTTGGCCCGGTGCCAGAAAAGAATTTTAATGGTCGGGTTCAACCGTCGTTATGCGCCGCTGTACCAAGAGGCAAGAGAGGATTTAACAAATCCTGCAATGGTGCTAATGCAAAAAAATCGCGCCAACAGTCCGCAGTCGGTGCGCGAGGCTATCTTTGACGACTTTATCCATGTTGTCGACACGATTCGATCGTTCCTACCCAGCCCGGTGCAACGCATATGCGTGCAAGGCCGGCAGCGACGGGGCGCATTGACCCAGGTGGCAGTTCACATGATTGGTCTGAACTATACCGCGATGGGCGTGATGAACCGGATTAATGGGGCCGATGAAGAGGTGTTAGACGTGATGGGCGACGGTCTTAAATGGTCAATCCGCGAAATGCGCGATGGCGTACGGTTTGAGAAGCAAAAGAAGTGCGAAATCAGTGTCGACGCATGGTCCACTGTCGAGAAGGTCAAGGGATTTAGCGGGATTGTCGACGAGTTTTTGGCTTTAGTGGGAGCCAACGACCTAACTAAAGCCGAAAAGCTCGCCGACGATGCCTTGGAGACCCATCGACTGTGCGAAGACATTGTGCGCGCTTTGCAAGACCAGCCTGAAGGTGTGCCGTCTTAAGGCGGTGCCGGGGATTTACCCACTGCGGCGTCAAGCCTCTAACTTAAGACATTGCAATATCCGGTGCAGCGGCGCGAGGATCGGTACCGCGTAGGTTGCTTGACCAAAACGCGTACGCATTGCCCCTCTGACCACACGCTCGGTGGTGGTCAAGTGGGCTATGTGATTTGTGCGCTTTTTGTGGGTTTTCTTTTGTGCCTGGGAGTGTTTTTTCTACTCCAAGGCGCGAAAGCTGACGTGCAGCAATCGCGCCTCCAACACTGAACGATGATTGGACCGCTGCAGCTTTAGATTCTGAAAGTACGCCCGGCGATGGGCGGAGGTAGCGCGCTACGTGTGTCCAGTCTACGAATCCGTGGCCGGACCTAGCCCGAGTCCCGACTGTCCCAGTCGGATCCAAAACCATCGCCATACAAACCACGCGGGGAGGGCCAGAATCAGCGCGTGGCCATAAAGCCCCCAAAAGGTCCATCTTCCCGCGCCCAAACTCCGTGGGAGATTGGCGAGGAAAAAGCCGGTGACCAGGGCGAGCAGCGCGTACCATCCATTCCACAGTGACGAAAAATACAACGGTGCATGGAATCGCTCATAGGGGACGCGTTCCCACCAGACCCACGCGGCCCATATCGCGGCGACCGTCCACAGGGTGAAATAGGCGGCGTACAAGAGTGCCAAGTTGTGGGTGGGGAACACGGTGACAAGGGGTGAAAGCCAGTGCAGATCCCGCGCGGTCGTATTCATGGCCGTGGCCTCGGCAATGGTCATGCGCGTCGACAAATAGCTTAAATTCGTGATGAGCGTCGCCACGGTACGCGGCAGAATCAGCCAGAGAAAAGCGGTTAAGGCGATGAAAAAGAGACTGCCCATCGCTCCGCTCAACGCCAGTGTGAGCGCAAAGAGACACGCGGAACTCGCCAGGGCCAAGACGGTGATCTGAGCCAGGGCGCCGATGGCGCCCGCGTGACCGACGCCCACGGCCGTGGCCATGAGCAGCAACCACACGAAGACTTGGGCGTGAACTGATGGAGCGTATTCGCCACTTTATTGCGAGAAGCCGATTGAGACGCCCGATCAGACTCGGGATTGTAGCCCGGAGGCGTCCACCCTTTTTCGGGGTATCGCAAAAACTGAGCGACAACGACAATAATGACAATCATCGCGATGCCCATGTCTTGAAAGGCATGTTGATAGCCATTAACTCCGGTCGCAATAATGCCCGCCAAAATCGGAATAAAGATAGCGGAACCTGCTCCAAAGCCCATGTCAATCAATCCCACGGCAACCCCGCGACGCTTGGCTTCAGGAAACCATTTCAGGGCATTGTTGACTCCGTTGGCATAAATATAGCCCGGCCCCAGCGATCCGATTCCGTAGGCCAAATAGAGCTCTAGATGGGTTGCAGCGTGTGCACTGATAATCCATCCTAAACCCGTCGCTAATCCTGCAACCGTCGTAAACCACCGTGGCTGCCACTTGTCAGACCATATTCCACTTGGGATCATAAACTCACCTTTCGCACCCTTAGTAAGAGTGCCGTGAGTGATGAGACCTTCGGCTATCCGGACGGGATCTGAACAAATCGCCGAGAATCCATTCCTAATAACAGGAGAGCTTGGCGCTGCGCCAGGGTGAGTGCGCTCCGCACGCGGTGCATGTGGCCGGCGGCATCGCGCCAATAGATGACCTCAATCGGGGTGATGATCTCCTTCAAACGTTTGGTCGTCGGAGCAGGCTGCAGCCGTTTGTTCGGATACGGGAGACTGATCCCCCATTGGGTTTGATGGTGGCGCATGACGGCTTCCATGCATTTCCACAATAGCAAGGCCATGTAAGCCACGTACACGTAGGCGGTGATTTTCAACGGTTCTTTTAAGAAGAGCGGAACAATCGATAACGGTCCCTTCAGCATGGCGTGGGCCTGCTCCACAACGAACTGCGATTTATAGGCTTGCAGAAGTTCCCGCGCCGTCCGGCGCGGATCGTTAGAGAGAAGAATCAAAGTACTCCGCCGAAAGATGTCGGCGGAGAGGCGGGACTCCATCGGCTCCCTCCGCGTGGCTTCAATCCGCCATTGGTCCGCCGCGGCTACCACAGTTCCGTGGATCCGCCACGTCGTCCGTTCGACGGTTTTGCTGGTGCGCCAAGCCTCCCAGGCCCCCTCGGCATCCGCTGCGCACGCAAAGCGTTCGTGGCCCAATCGTGTGATGTCGCGGTCGAGTTGAGCGGCTGCCGCTGCGTGCCGTTCGGCCACGTGATGCTCTGCCTTGGTGGCCAACGCGGAGGAATGCACGACGATCAGGCGTTGGGACTGCTCTCCGATGATACCACTGGTTTCCCAAACCCGATAACGCGATCCATCGGATTCTGCCGACAGGGGTCCCACGACGTCCCAGGTGTCGAGAGGCGCCGCCGCCGCGGCGCGTTTCGCCTCCATTTCCAGGCCAAACGTATTAGGCAGACGCGAGACATAACGCACTCCCGCTTCGCAAAAGTTCTTCACCGACTCGTGAGACACGGCCTTGGAATCGGCCACAAAAAGGAGGGTCTCGTGCGGAGCACTGATAGTATTCCACAGCGTCTGATCCAACACTGTCTCATGAGACCAGGTCGGGTCATCCGCATTGCCGTCCAAGACATCGACCGAGATCGGGACACCATCGGAGCGGGTCACCACTCCCGCGACCAGTTGCTTGCGCTCGGGATGGCCATCTTTATTGTATCCAAAGGTCACTGCCGGGCCGGCCGGATACGGCCGGTCAGGATAGTCTCCGGTCAGCGTAATCGAGGTGGTGTCCACAGGGACGGTTTCCGTGGCGCCCAATCCTAACCGAACCACCGCCTGTTGACACAGGAGGCCATACATTTGCTGCATCTGAGACTCGAAGAGTTTGGTGAGCGCGCGACCGATGGCGTCATCGTTAAAGTCTGAGGCCTGACGTCCGGGGCCAAACAGGACCTCACAATCTAATCCCCCATAGAATTCTTCCAGTCGATAGAGTGCCATGGGATCCACCCTCATGGCAATGATCAGCGCCAGAAGGCGAATGCCGGGCGAGACTTTGCATTGTTTCGGATCCCAGGTGACGGAAGCATTGATGAGGTCAACCAATCCGATCCGAGATGCCATGTCGGCCGCCGCCACGGCGAAGCCTGGGCGAACGCCATGCCATTCCGTCGAGGCGGGGAGGTGAGGAGTCTGCGCGGAGTGTTCTCTGTTCATGACGGGGATATTCGCCAAGACCCTAATCGATTCCTTTGCGGAATGTTCCGACAATCATGGAAAGCCCTTCAGGATGTCTCCTCCACGGGCAAAATCCAGGGGTGCGAAATGTGAGATAAACAGTGCAGCGACCGCCACATAAATGGTAAACCTTGACTTTCGCACCGCCAATTCACAAGCAATGATTACCCAGAAAACACGTCGAAACCCGCATGAACACTGGGTTTTTGGTATAATTAGGTGCCATCCAAATCAACCAAAAATGGAGTGATATCATGCGGGAGACCACGTCAGAAATCAAAAAGGTGTTCGATAAACATCAGTACACGATCGACTCGATTGTATTCGATGTCATGCAAACCTTCAAGCTCAATTCCATCATCCGGCACACGCAGTTTGAGAAGCAGGAGGGATACGCGGTCACCGAAGTCTTGGCCCTCCTGATCATGTTCCCCTTGATGATGCTAAGCAGTGTCAATAGTTTCTTTCACAGCGAGTTTCACGCGATGACGACCATGAAACAGGATACCGTGTATCGCCTGAAAAACAACGAGGGGGTCCCGTGGCGCACGATTTTGTATGGAATCGCGAAGCGATTCCATACAATCGTCAATCCCGACAAGACCGTGGCGGCCCATGCGGCCTTCATTCTCGACGACACCACCGACCGCCGGGTCGGTCGGCGCCTCGAAAACGTCTCCTATGTCTTCGACCATGTGATCGGGAAAACCCTCTTGGGGTTTAAGCACCTCGTGTTGGGCTTCTTTGATGGCACGACCTTTATCCCCCTGGATTTCAGTATTCACGCCGAACAACGCTTGCGGGGGCGCAAGCGCCAGGAGCAATATCGGAAAATCTGCCAGCCCGGCTCTCCCGGGTCCATCCGGCGCAAGGAATGCACCCGGGCCAAAATTACCCAAGCCATTGCCATGGTCCAACGGGCTGTCAAGCACGGGTTCCCAGCACACTATGTGCTGGCCGATAGTTGGTTCGGCAGTAAGGGATTCATCCATGCGATCCGGCAGATCAAACACGGCGCCCTCCACGTAATCTGTGGGGTGCGTAAAGACAAGCGACAGTATCTGTACCACGGGAACAAGGTCAACATCCAGGCCCTCCTGGCGATCCTGAAAAAAGCGGGCAACGCCAAGCGTTGCCGCAAACTCAACCCCCGTTATTATGAGGTGTTGGTGCACTACAACGAGATCGGGGAGGTCAAATTGTATGTGTGCCGCTTCCCATACCAAAAGCAGTGGCGTGTGTTTCTATCCACGGACACGACATTGACTTTTGTCGCCATGATGGAGATCTACGCCACACGGTGGACGATTGAGGTGTTTTTCAAAGAAATGAAGCAACAACTTCGGTTGGGCCAATGTCAATCCCGCGATTTTGATGCCCAGATTGCCCACGTCACGACCTGCTGCATCCTCTACATCTTTCTGGCGTACTTCCGCCGGGTGCATGCGTACGCCCCCTTGGGGGCGTTATTCGACGCCATGGCAGCCGAACTGGTCGAAAAAAATCTCGCAGAACGCCTGTGGACGCTATTCGAGGAACTCTTGGACGCGGTCGTCCATGCCATCAACGAGTCGGGCGCAGTCGACCTCTCGCAATTCAAACGGTCGCCCGAATATGTCACCCTGAAGGCCCTGTTTGAGGAGTCATTCTTGGGTCATCAATTACAAACCCTCGATAAGACCGCTTAAACCGCCAAAGTGGAAAGGGGCGACAACGTGAGGGCTAGCAAGTGCTCGCGGCATCACCACCGGCGAAAAAACCCTGTGTTTTCGGGGTGCGAAACTCAAGGTAAACGTTAATGCAACGCTGGGTAATGTCCAATGATGCGCCTTGGCCAGCGGCGACTCAAACAGTGTAAAGGTATATTCATATGGGCTAATCATAACCATAGCCACTAAGGCTAACACTGCCTGAAGCCACCGATTGGACAATGGGCCTGGTGAAGATACCGAAGAAACAGAAGACATACGATGCGCCCCTTTAATCAAAGATGTCATGTACGCTTGGCGCCCCGTTTCAAACGAACGGGGGTAGTATTATGGTACGTTCTCTAAAAGCTCCAATATACGGGAGCGTCTTATGGGCGCATATAATTTAATGTTATATATAGATTTGATAACATAGCTGGATTGCGGACCATCGGAAAAATGAAACTTCAACGTCCTTATGGTCGGTTGCACACGTCTATACCTAATCTGCAAACATCCGACCGGATTTCGCAGAAAGTCGACACAACCGTCAGCCAACACGACGCTACGGTGGCCCTCGAAGCCCTGCAGACTTCCGACATGACGGCGTTGGACCGAAGCGCACAGGGATCGCGCCCGGAACCAATCGGATATTCCTCTACGTCGGATAAGAGCGCAAGCATGATCCTGCCTCGCCCGGAGGGTACTGGATGGTTGCCGGAAGGAGCAGACGTTGGCCTCCCGACACAGGAGCTGTCGAGCCGCAATCACGTACACTCGCCCTCGAAAGGTCTTGGGAAGGGAATGTCTCAAAATTCATCTCGTGGCCTCGTCGCTAAAATCTGTCGATTTTACCCTGGTTATCCCATGCTTTACACGTTTCGCACCCAAATATTACGACTTCCCTTGATTGTTTTATAAGTGCCCGATCGTTGGAACAGCGTAGTCTGGGGGTGTTGTAAAAACCTTGTCCTCCATCCCCAGGGCGTTTAGTATGGCGGCCAATGAGGCATGAAACAGCGGATCTAAGGCATGTGACGTTGCCCGTCGGATTCCATGACCACCTGCTAAGATGAGTCATCTGGGCCAACCCGCCAACGATCGGCCCTTTAGGCACTTGATCGGGATTTATAACGAACGGCGTCAACGATGCCCAACCGGTCTATTGCCGGGATGTTGCCGTAAGACCTCACGGTAGCGCCTGGTTCGTAACTATTCACGGGGACCTTCGACGGCGAGAAATAGTGGTTTCTTTCGACGGTCGGGTCGGTCTAGCTGCAGTTATATCGGCCCGGAATCGAAACATTTACGCTAGGCAGGAACTTTTCGCGCACACGTTCATAGCCCAGGGTAAAATGCTGTTGGGTCTTTCAATGGATGAATTCACGGCAAGTAGAGCAGGTAGCAATGCAATCACAACATCCAAGGGGGCGGGGTTATTAATGAAAGCCTATCAGTGTTATAAATCGTCGTCAGATCCGCTAACGTTAGTACGGAATATGCAGGACTGGTTGAATCACGAAGGTTTTATCGATTATGCCGTGATTGATCATCAACATGACATGCACGCCCACGGCGTGACACATGCACCATGGGCCTATACGCTTATCTTTGGCAGGCCCGTCGGAGGCGCAAAGTTTCTGAAAATCGCTCCCACTGCCGTCGCCGATATGCCAATTAGGATCGGAATCTATGAGTACTTCGGGCACTCAGTCGTAGTGTATCACACAATGTCTAGCTTGCTCGCTGAACATGCCGAAACACTGCGCAGCGAAGGCATATTAATCGATCAGACGATAGACAGGATGTGCGAAATAGTCGGCGCGGTAAAATCCCCGTGCGTAACGGCATAATTTTCCATCAAGACTAGTCATGACAGACGATCCCATTCCTCAAACCGTCACCCGGAGCACGACTCATCTAACCGATGGACAGGACGCATTCGGTCTGGACGTTGAAGCGAGTACGGGCGCAGCCCCCATACGCGCTAACCTAAGCCTGACGCATCGCATTGAAGTAAGCGTTTACGAGGGCGCTCCAGAAGCGGCGTTGTCCATGCACGCGAATCCAGGCGCCAATCGGCCAGATTGACCAGCCCCCGGACAATCATTTGCAGGTCATGCCAAATGAGTTGGCAGGTACGCCACACGGCGGGGGACGTCGGATCGGACTGGAAATCCGTAGGGGGAAAAATCCGGACCGCCGGTCCGAATGGCATCGACGAGGACCGCAGCCAGCAATTTTGCCAAGAGATAGGTTTTGGGCCAGATCGGGATCGAAGGCGCGCAGCGCATCAATATGAATTAAACTTTTCAACCGTTTAAAAGCCAATTGTCGGGTAAAGGACTGGCGCGGTATCGTCGCGACCCGTCTCCAGCCCCTCCCCATAAGAACTGCTCGTGAGGTTTTCCCTCAAGCAGCTCACCCCATAATCTTCGTCAAAAGGGTTATGAGACCCATGGAGGTGGCGGACACTTTCATCGATATCCGTCGGCGCTTTTGAGGGGGTGGACTTTCCAGTCCCAGTAGAGCCCCAATACGCCGTACAGATATTCGTTACTCCATCTCCGCCATCCGATGCTACGCTTCTGTCGTCGTTTCCTTCTTGTCAGCAGAGTGCGGATTTTCATCTCGGTATAGTCACGGATTTCCCCAAATGCGCGACTGGAGTTGCCGACCCGGAAGTAGTTCACCCATCCCGTCAATATGGCATTGACTTGGTTCACGATGTCTGTTGCCGGTTTAGCTCCCCCGTTGTGTACCACTTCACGGATTCGCGCTTTAATGGCCTGCCGGGCTTTCTTCTTCGGAGTCATCAGGATAAAATATCCGGTTCTGCTGCGGTTCTGGACGCGTCTGAAATCCAAGCCGAGAAAGGAGAAGGATTCTCCTTTTAAGACGTTGACCATCCGAGTTTTCTCTCGGTTCAGTTCACCCCCCAAAGGTTCCAAGTATTCCTGCAGTCTCTGTAATGCCAGTTCGGCCCACCCGCGTTTGCTGGAGTGTCCACTGACGGTGATGACCATATCATCGGCAAACCGATGATAGTTCACGGCTTCGTAGTGGCTGCGTATTCCGGAGCGATTAGCCAGGCAGTCTGAAAAGTCGGCGCCAGCAGAGTCACAAATAGTGCGCCGCCGAATCCGGAAATTATGCACCACCGGATTCTTGGGATCCTCCTTCTGTTGTACCGCGGTCCGCGGGGCGTGACAAGGTCTTGCGCATGGATTCCCCCTGCAGCGCCAACCGGTGGGCCTGGTGCACCAGGCGGTCCAAGATGGCATCCGCCACAGTCGGGTCGGGAAAGAGGCCATGCCATTGGTCCAACGGGGTCTGACTGGCGATGGCCGTGGCCCGGAGGCCATAGCGATCATCGACAATCTCCAGCAGCTCGCGGCTTTGTTCCTCCGTGAACGGATCCAACCCCCAGTCATCCACCAAGAGGAGGTCGAGGCGGGCCAAGCCGGCCAACCAGGTCAACCAGCGGCCCTCCGTCCGGGCGAGGGTCGCCTCCCCGAACAGGCGGGGCAAGCGGTAGTACCGCACGCGGAAATCAGCGCGACAGGCCGCATGGCCCAGTGCACAGAGGATGAACGTCTTGCCAACGCCCGTGGGTCCGGTCAGCAAGACCGCTTGATGGGCGGTCACCCACCGACTGGTGAAGAGGGCCCGTAGCTCGGGTTTGGGCAGGGCGCGGGGGGCGGCCCAATCGATGTCTTCCGGCGTGGCGACGAGGCGCAGATGCGCCTCGTGCAGCCGGCGGTGCAACCGCCGATTGGATCGTTCCAACCATTCCGCATCGACCAGCAGCCCTAACCGGTCCTCGAAACTCAGGGTCGCGCTGTCCGGATCGGCCTGTTGGCGATCGAGCTCAGCCACCATCGCCGACAGACGGAGTTGACGCAAGCGGTCGCGCGTCGGATATTCTAACAACATCAGGGATCACTCACTCTCCTTGAGACGCCGGTCTCGTGGGAGACTCGGCGGCATAATAGGCCGGACCACGGGTATTCCCGTGGGCGGCTCGACGGCGCGGCGGCGCCGGTTCGGCGGCGACCGCCTCACAGAAAATCTTCACGGCTTTCACCGTCTGCACCTCCGCGTGAAGCGCGCGTTCGGCCGCGCGTTCCAACACTGCGGGGGTGTAGGTTTTGCCGAGGCCGAGAATCCCTCGGCACCGCGTGAAGTGTTGTTCGGGAATCGGCCCGGCGGCCAGAATGGCCGCAATGAGATCCCGCGTGTGCGGCCCAATGTCGGCAGCCCAACGGACAAAATAATCCGGGGACCATCCTTTGGCCATGGCCTGATGGTGCGGCGGCATATGCTCGTGCCGCGTGGACCACGTGCCTCGCCGGGTCGCCCGGGGATGGCTGGCGACGCGCTGGTGGTCGACGAAACATTCCACCGTGGCGGCGGTCAGCCGCACCGCCACCATCTGGCCCACGAGCGTATAGGGAACGCTGTAGGCACTGTGGTCGATGTGCACGTGATAGTCGGGCCCCACGCGCGATTGCCGAAATTCGGCCAGCACATAGGGTTGCGGGGGCAATGGACGCAGGGTCTGGCGTTCCTCCTCCCACCACCGCGTATGGCGGCTCCACGGCAGTTTTTGAAATGGCCGGTGATTCAACCGCTCCACCAAGGCGGCCACTCGCTCTTGGGCTTCGCCCAAGCTGCCGCACGGGACGTGGCGCAGGGCCATGAGAATCCAGCGTTCGACAATCAGCACATGGCTTTCTGCTTTGGCCTTGTCGCGCGGTTTGCGTGGACGCCCAGGCACCAGGCCGCAATGGTAATGGCGTCCTAGATCCTGGTACGTGGGATGCAGCACGACATCGCCCCGCACATCGGTCACCAAGGGCTTCGGATTGTCGGGCACCACCATCCGGGGCACCCCACCAAAGGCGGCCAAGGCCTCCACGTGGCCCCGGATCCAGGAGGCCAGGGTTTGATCCGGGTAGAGACCGACAAAGGTGTAGTTACTGTACGGGAGCACGGCCACAAACACCGCGGCGCGCTGAATCACGCGACCCCGCCGGTCATAAATCGGGAGGGTGTCCCCGGCGAAGTCGACTGGCATCTGGTCGCCGGGATGATACCGCTTCCGGTAGACCACATTCACCGACTTCACATAGTCGCGGTACCGGGTGACAAATTGGCTGTATTGGTAGCCGTCGGGATGTGCCTCCTTGTATTCGCTCCAGACCTGCTGCAGCGTCAACTGCCGATATCGGCGCAAGTCGGCGTGGATACGCGACCAATCGGGCTCCGGCCGCGTGCGCGGCCGGCCGAGGGGCTGCGGGTGCATCCACCGCTGTAGATCGTGATCGGTGACGGTGCCCGCCAGCGGCCATGTGCCACCGGCTGTCTCGAAGCGTGCGAGACAGCGGCTGACGGTGCTGTGATGCGTCTTCAGCGCCCGCGCGATTTCCCGGTAGCTGAGATGCACGTCATAATACAGCCGTAGCATTTCGCGAAAGTCGAGCATGGTTAATCGCCTCCGTGTTGTTTTCACGGATCGTCACTCCTTGCATGAGGACTCGGGCAAGATCGCCCGAACTCCTCCATTCGGCAAGAATCGTGACGCTCCTGTCGATAGTTCGGTGGCGCAGTATTTCCGTTCGGCGTGGCGCATCATTTTCGCCAAGACTGGCTCATAATTACTGGACTGGGCGGCGCAGACTTTCCGAAATCAGCGGCTCAACTTTTCCGTAATACGCATAGTGGCCTTCCGCTGTTTTGCGGCGGATGGCATCAAAGGCCCAATCGACCTCATTCAGGTAGATATTCGCAGCGAGTGGAGAAAACGGGCCCCCTTGTGGAACGCCGACTTTTCCTGCCACCTTAATCACCTGTTTGACAAGGTGCATCACTTGAGGGTCTTGAACCCGTTTTGCGATTTTCTCCAGCAACGCGTGATGCCGTATCGTATCGAAATAGCGGGACAAATCCACGTCAATCACTATCGTCAGACGTGGCCGTATACTGCGACGCACGCCTGCCAGTGCCTGATGCGGGGCGCGTTTTGGTCGAAATCCGTACGAGTTTGGACAGAAGTCGGCCTCACAGATCGCTTCCCGTATCAGTTTCAACGCGCCTTGTACCACCCGATCCCGAATACTGGGCATTTGAAGGGTTCTCATTTTTCCGTTCGCCTTCGGGATGTCCACTTTACGATTGGGTTGTGGCTGGTAGGTTCCGGCCTGTAGCTCTGCTCGAATGCTTTCTAGGAACTCTCTGACGCCCGCTTGCTCCACCTCTGCGAAGCTTTGTCCGTCGATGCCTGGGGCTCCGCCGTTTTTCTTCGCCAGTCGATAGGCTTCGTAGAGGGTCGTCATATTGGTGATGTGGGTGAATAGCCCCCAGAATCGGTGCGTAGGTTCAGACTTCGCCTTGTGATATATCCGTCGCCTTAGCTCCTGCAAGTTGATGGATGTTTTTGTCATGGCATCCTTGCCTCCTTCGGTCATACGGAATGTTTACAGGTTCGGACCCTTTCCTCCCCGCGTGTTTTGCTGCACGCGTGTCCACGGTACTACGGTCCGTTCCGCCACCCTGACACCTGCTGCACTCATTTCCCGGTCACGGTTATAGAGGCAGCCTCCTCGATGAGATTTCTTCACCGGGTGCCGAGGGCTTCTCCAGTTTCCACAGCAACTTTCCCTCCATGTCGCCGCTGATACCCCGCCGGTGAGACCTGCCGTTTCAGACTCGTTTCGGTCAGCTCTTGTTGCTTTCGCACGTGATCGACCGTCTCAGCCACCAGAATTGCGTGTAACGAGGCTACCTCTGCGTTCATTGCACATTACAACCTGGAGTTTTGCCCGTGCTCCTGATGAGCACGATGTCAGAGGGCTCCACCGTCTCGCTTTCGCTCCACGGTGCCTCTCAGGCTACGGGAGGGGAGTCTCTTCTCCCGGTTGGACTTGCACCAACTAGTTACTGTGTCCTTAGCTGGACACGCCGATCGGCCAACGCAACCGATACCGTGCTAAGATTTCGGTCCGATCCGCGGCAGTGGCGGTTAACGTCGTTAACACGAAGACATAATCGGCTGCGATGAGGGTCTCGCGGGCGACGGTATGGCCATGGCGCCGCGCGTCGCGGCGCGCCTTACGGCGTGCTTTTTCGCCCGCCGCTCGGGACTTGCGCAACGCCACAATCCGCACGGGCAGGGCCGGCCGGGTGTGGGTGCCCGGAATTTGGACCCACCATTCTCCCGCAGTGGCATCGGGGAGCGTCTGCACCGCCTCCAGAATCGACCAGGGCTTCCCGTCCCGCGTTTGCAAGCGCAAGGCGTTCCACCCGATGCGCACCAGCACGTGAACCCCCTGCGCCACCAGGGCCGCGATGGCGTTGGCTTTGGCATCGTTCCGATCGGCTAAGACCAGGTCTCCGGGACGGACCCGCAAGCGCGTCAGCGATTCGGCCCCCTGGGCATCCGTGATCTCCACGTGTTCCCACTGGCGAGTGCCTCAATGCCACTGGGCATGCAGACGCCAGGTGGTCCCCGGGCTTGCGGGACATTGCACGGTGGTGCCGTCGGTCAGAATGAGCCGAAAGCGGCTTTTGACCGTTGTGCCCAGTCCCCGTGCACGGAACCATTGGTCCAAGATAAAACCCAGCCACGCGGGCGCGTGGCGCAAGCGTTTGAGGACTGCCACATCGGAGACGTGCGCGAGGTCGATGCGCCGGGCCCACGCGGCAGTGGTCCGTAGCGACCAATCGTTCCAGGCATAGGTCAAAATTAACCGAAGCAGAGCTTCGGCGGACCGAATGGCCCGTAAGCGCCGAATGGCGCCACACGTCCAGGCGGCATCTTGCCAGCCCACCGGCAGAAAATGGGTTAACACCGCCCATTGGTCGTCGAGTTCGGCCGGGGTCGGTGCGGCCCCGGGTTTTGTCTCCGTCCTGTCCGTCATCTCCGTCTAAGAGAATGGGTCTCCTTCTGACTTCGCGACGGCAGGGTCAAATTCCTTTACGTCTACACAATAAATTCAAAAGTTAGCGCCTATGGGCGCAGCCCCCACCCCATTGTGCTGCAAAGCCTCATGAAGGGCCATCGACTCCGCCAATCGCTTTGAGTTAATGTGAGGATGGTTACAGTTGCATGGACACATTTATGACCCCTCGGCCGCAGCCACTCCTCTACCGTTGGCTCGTTAAATATGAAGTCGAGGATGTTTTGAAGTAGTTTTCATAGACGATACGACCGATATTGTTCCCGATCCCGATATTGGATGGGGGTCCGGCGTAAGTACGCCAGCGGCAGACTCCAAATATGAACCAGACGCGTAAATGGCGAAATCGCAAACAACAAGAAGGCCAAAATAATGTGCACTTGAAAAGCGACTGGAACATGCGCCATTAGCATAGGATTGGGGTGCAACACCAATAATCCTCTAACCCAAGGCCCTACCGTGGCCCGGTATTCATAGGGGCCTACGACATTGTTGCGAATAATGGTGAGATAGTCACCCGTCGTGACAACGATAAAGAGAAGGACTAAGGCAACAATATCCGATATGCTTGAGTTGCGCCGTACGCGAACATTCCCCAGCCGTCGAAACAGCAAGATTGCCAATCCGACCCAGGTCATGAGGCCGGCAATGGCTCCCAGAATATCTGCGTTTTCGTGGTAAACATGAGCAGTAATTCCCATCGCCTGATATACGCTCAACGGAATCAAAAGGCCCATGACGTGACCAATAATCACTAACAAGATACCCCAATGAAATAACTGACTCCCCCACTTTAACCAACGTTTTTCCAAAAGTTCGCTGGAGCGCGAGCTCCAGCTCATGGGATTGTGCGCGTAACGGTACAAACTGCCCAGAATCATGGTCGCCAAAGCTAGGTACGGATAAATAACCCACCAAAATTGCGTCATTGTGTACCCCTTCCCGACTAAGCCTCTATCGATATTCCATCGGATATGGAAGGTCGGCCAGATCTGGACGTTCTTCTGCCGTCATCCGTCCCTCGCCCGAGACTCCCAAAGTCTTGTACAGTACCATAAAGATTGACTGATACGGGTGCTCGTCGTCCAAAAACTGCGCGATATTGTAAGCTACCCGTCCTATTCTCTCCGTCACGGCCTGAGGCACCAAATCAGGCCGAACGGCTGTCAATTCCAGCAACAGGGGTAAATAATCCGCCAATTGGTCGTCGGGGACCTCATACCCAGCCTCATGATAGAGATTGGTCAGTTCAATCAGAGCTTCTCCTCGATCCCGTGAATCAGCCAGTTCATGGGCTGTCACATACAGTGCAGCCTTAGGGTTGAAATCAAATGTCTCGACGTAGAGCTGTTCTAATTCCACACGGTCACAGTGCTGGAACTGCCACATAATCCTACCAATTTCCGAGGAGACCTCCTCGGCCACCTCCTGCCGAGCCCTAAGCCGCGCCGCAAAACTCTCCGACCCCGGATAATCAAGCAGGCCCGCAATGAGTTTCAACACAATGCGTGTCTCGTCTTCCATCTCTAGCCACCCCCCTTCTAGTGCGTATGGTCTGTCAATTGAATCAACCGCCGAGGAGCCATGATACCTTCCGGGGGAGCCAGCTCTTCCAAGCTGCAAACACCTTGCTCGTATTCCAGATTTGCATCACGGTTGCGGTTTCCCGTGGGGATGACGTAGCGCTCTTCGTACTTAGCCACGGCCAAGAGACGGGCCATGTCTTCCACTTGTCCGAGGCTGAGATTGGCCTCCTTTAGCAATTGGCTAGATGCCAACAGATCTCCCGACGCCCCTAAATTCTTTTCCCGCATGGCGGCACGCATGGCCGTAAGCCGCAGCAGTGACCGCCGCACCGGCCGGATGTCCCCCGCTGACAGAATGGATGCCAAGTACTCCATGGGGATACGCATGCTGTCCACGGCCGTCAGGTAAGCGTCCGTCTCCATGCCGGCCTCGTTGGCCAAATGATTCATCATGGGGCTTAACGGCGGTACGTACCAAACCATGGGCATGGTGCGATATTCGGGATGGAGGGGGAGAGCGATTTGCCATTCCACGGCCATTTTGTACACTGGGGAATTCTGGGCTCCTTCAATCCAAGCCTCGGGGATGCCTTGACTGCGGGCCTCGTGAATGATCTCATGGTCGTAAGGGTTGAGAAACACCTTGAGTTGAGCCTCATACACGTCCTGGAGATTTTTCACCGACGCCGCTTCCACGACGCGATCCGCGTCATACAAAACCGGTCCCAGATAGCGAATGCGGCCCACGCACGTCTCTGAACACACCGTGGGTAACCCTGCTTCAATCCGTGGGTAGCAGAAAGTGCACTTTTCCGCTTTATGGGTATTCCAGTTGAAGTAGACCTTTTTGTATGGACACGCACTAACACAAAAGCGCCATCCCCGACAGGCATCCTGGTCTACAAGTACAATGCCGTCTTCTTCGCGTTTGTACATAGCTCCCGACGGACACGCCGCCACACAGGCGGGGTTAAGACAGTGATTGCAGATGCGAGGCAAGTACATCATAAACGCCTGCTCATATTCCATCGTCACATGCTGCGACAAGCCCGTCAGATTTGGATCGCGCGGAGCGATTTCCGGTCCCCCTGCGAGATCGTCATCCCAGTTAGGTCCCCACAGCGGTTTTTCCATGACCTCACCCGTCAACAGCGAATGCGGGCGAGCCACAGGCTGATGCTGGCGGCGGGGGCTGTCAACCAGCGTTTGGTAGTCATAGGTCCACGGCTCATAATAGTCGTCTATGGTTGGCAGGTCGGGGTTATAGAAGATGCGTGCCAACTTGGACAGCGGGCCTCCTGAATGCAGCCTCAATTTGCCGTCCGTGACAACCCATCCGCCACGATAACGACCTTGATTCTCCCATTCCTGAGGATATCCGGGACCCGGACGCGTCTCCACGTTGTTAAACCACATATATTCGGCACCAGGACGGTTGGTCCAGGTGTTTTTACAGGTGACGCTGCAGGTATGGCAGCCGATGCACTTATCAAGATTCATTACCATGGCAATTTGGGCTTTAATCCTCAAGCCAATCGACCTCCTTCAAGGGGCGAATCCATGCCAGCACGTCCCGCTGGTGCCCCGTAGGCCCGTAGTAGTTCATGCTGTAGCTCAACTGCCCATATCCGCCGATCATATGGGTTCCCTTCGGTATGATGCGGGTGACACTGTTATGCGTTCCGCCGCGGTCACCCGTCACCATGCTTTTGGGCACGCCGATGGTGCGGTCCTGGGCGTGATACATCATCGCCACCCCCTGAGGCAGCCGATGGGAAATGACAGCTCGCGCCACAATGGCTCCGTTTCGGTTGAACACTTCGATCCAATCGTTGTCCTTAATTCCGATGCGTTCTGCATCTTCGACACTCATCCAGACTGTTTGACCGCCTCGAAACAGTGTCAACATTCGCGGCGTATCTGAATAGGTGGAGTGAATGCCCCATTTTTGGTGCGGGGTCAAATAGCGTACGGTGACGGCCTGCGACACGTCCGCTTGGGAATCTGGGCGGTCGCCCGGGGCGAAGGGCGGTGCCTCGTTGGGGGCGCGGTACACCGCAAGCCCTTCCCCGTAGTCCAGCATCACTTCGTGGTCCAAATAGAAGTGCTGTCGCCCGGTAATCGTTCTCCAGGGAATCTTGAAGTCCACATTGGCCGTAAACGGCGAATAGCGTCGGCCTTCTCCCTCCAGTCCCGACCACACCGGCGCGGGCAGTGCCAGCCGCGGTTGGACGGTCAGATCCTGAAAACGGTAAGCGGTGTCCTCACGCCCGTGAATGGCATCCATTAACTTCATCCCGGTGGTCTTTTCGAGGGCCTGCCATTCCTCTACCGCCCGA
>JAKAAL010000547.1 GCA_021802375.1 Bacillota bacterium
GAACCCTGACTGGCCGGGGTGTAAACGTCTTTCGGTTCAAGAAGTGTGCCGATCATATTGGCCTCTTGGATATTTCCCCGCGTTAGCCACTTCTTCTAGGAACTGATCTATTTTCACTTTCAGCTCCGCTTTTTCCCGCCTCTCTATCCGCTTTGCCAGTTGAAGTGCCTTATCTTCCCCGATCTCAGAAACAGTGTATAAAAGCAATATGACTAAAGTAAAAGTGGTATGCCGCGAACATGGCCCATGGTGGATTACCCCAAATAATTTTCTCCGAGGTCGAGGCTGTCCTGGGTGCAGAACGCAGCGGAATAAAGAACGGTTCACTCCTACTACCGAAGAGTTCATTGAGAAAGCTCGAAAAGTGCATGGAGATCGATTTGATTATAGCCAAGTAGACTACCAAGGGGCAAAGCCTCACGTAAATATCATTTGCCCGGTACATGGCCCGTTTTCTATGTCTCCGGGGAATCATTTGATGGGCCAAAGCTGCGCGAAGTGCAGTGGGAAGGCAAAGCCGGAACTGGACGATTTGATTGCGCGGTTCAAGGAAGTTCACGGAGAGAAGTATGACTATTCAAAAGTAAGGTATGAGAACGCTAACACGAAGGTACGGATCGTTTGCCCTGAGCATGGGGTTTTTGAGCAAGTAGCGGGCCATCACTTGAACGGGTGTGGTTGCCCTCGGTGCAGTATAGAGAAGCGGGTGTCCGTCGGGGAGAATGAGGTCGCGGACTACTTGGAGAGTTTGGGGTTGGTAGTGGAACGTGGGCGTAGAGACATTATTGCTCCGAAAGAACTAGACATGTTCATCCCTGAGAAGAATCTGGCCGTGGAGTATGATGGGGCGTTTTTTCATAGTGACTTGGTAAAGGATCAGTTCTACCACTATGAGAAGCATCGCCAGTGTGCTGAGAAGGGCATCCGCCTGATTCGGGTTCTGGATGTGGTATGGGCGGAGCACAAGGAACAGGTGAAGGCAATTCTTGCCAACGCGGTAGGGGCTCGGGCTGGCACACGGAAAGTGGATGCCAGGAAATGTGAAATGCGCTCCGTCCCCGTGGGCGGCTTAAAGAACTTTTATGATGATAATCATATTCAAGGGCATTGTAGAACAGGCAGTTTGGCTCTTGCGTTGTTCTTTGAGGGCGAAGTAGTAGCCGCCATGGTGTTTGGGAAGGGGACGAACCAGAGAGGACCAGCACGTAAGGGGAAAGAAGGGGAGTGGACCTTATCCCGTTATGCTACCTCCTGTGTTGTCCGTGGAGGGTTTCAGAAGCTTTTGAAGCACGGTCGAGACTTGATTGGCTGGGACCGAGATATTATCAGCTTCTCAGCGAATGACTTTTTTGGAGGTGGTGCCTACCGCGCTGCGGGGTTTGATCTGGATGCCCACCTTCCTCCTACTTATCAGGTCTATCATCGCAAAACAGGGCTTCGCTCAAAAGCTCATTGGCAGCGCAAGAATATCCCACTGCGGCTGCTAGATATAGGAGTGGACGATACCTTTGATCCTGAGACTGACCCACGGACGGAAAAGGAGATGGAAGATTTGTGTGGTGCTCTACGCCTTTGGGATTCTGGGATGCTTCGGTGGAAGTTGCGTGGAGTTGTTGCTTAATTATTAACTTGACTATGATTGAATCTTAGGCTAAAAGATATTGACATGCTCTTTTTTAGCAACTACTCTTTTGCCTAAGTAGGTTTTTCCCCATAGGAGGGGCGATCATGGCCGCGTCAAATTCCAGTTTCGTGAGTTTCCCAGGGAGCTTGCAAGCAGCACTACAACTTAACTTCCTCAATAGGGAATTCGAGGAAGGGCTCGATAGCGTGCTCGCCTATCGCCGTACCGCCTTGCAGGAGACGGTTAATGCACGTATCGGTGAAACGCTCACTCGGACACGTAAGGGCCGTACCGCCCCTCAGATCGACCCCATCTCCGGCGCGCAGATCAACGCCAATCTGGACAACAGTCTGTCGCCTGAGTCTTACAGCATTGAGCAATACACGATTACGCTGAACCAGTACGCGGCCACGCAAGACGTTAATATCATGCAGGAGTTGGCGGGCATCGCAGATCAGGCCATCGCTGCTTCGCGCAACAACGGGGTCAGCGCAGCACAGACTCTGGAACGACTGGCGAAGATTCAGTTGTTCGCGTCCTACAACGGCGGTAACACCTTCGTTCGGGGCGACCTTGGAACCTCCACGACCTCCGAAGTTTACGTGGATGACATTCGCGGCTTCCGCTACGTCAATGTCAATGGTGTGCTTACCCCCGTCTCGGCCACTTCTCCACTCCTGTGCTATGAATATGCCCAGTCCAGTTCTGGTGTGACGCAGACCTTCTCGGTGGTGGGCGTAGCTCCTAGCTCCACGAATCAATCTTGGTATCCCGGTTCCAACGGTTATGGTTCCACCGACGGTATTTCGGGTGTGTTGCTCATTTCTGGTGCAACTGCGGCCCCGGTCAGTGGGGACGCCGTGATCGCTACCAACGCAGCTTCAGTCATGCGGCCTGCCGGCAAGATGACCACTGAGGATTTGACTGGATCGGACACCCTGACCATGGGCCTGATTCTGGATGCGGTGGCGTATCTGCGGAACAGCGGTGTTCCGGCTCTGAGCAACGGCAATTATGCATGTTTGCTGGATAACGCCAGCCTCCGTCAGTTGTTCAGCGATCAGCAGTTCAGCGTATTGTTTGCTGGCCAGTCCACTTCTAAAGAGTGGCGTTCGGGTGACATCATCGACCTGTTGGGTGTGACCTTCATCCCCACTACGGAAGCCTATGTACAGCCCCCGGTCGGTGACATCAAGGTTACGGTTCGTCGTCCTATCGTGATGGGTGCGGAGTGTCTGATTCAGGGCAACTTCGAGGGCATGGATATGTGGTTGAATCGGCGTGGTGTGGAAGGTAACACCGTGTCCGAGGTGATGTTGGTGAACGGTGTCGCCCAGATTCTCCGTGTCCCGCTGGACCGCTTGCAACAGGTGTTGAGCCTGTCTTGGTCTTGGGTTGGCGGGTTCACCTGCCCGACGGACTTGACGGCCACTAGCGACATCATCCCGACCGTTGGTAACAACATCACTGGCGGCAATCCTCTGTATAAGCGAGCCGTCGTCCTTGAGACTGCGGGTTAATCGGTCTATAGTGGAAGTAGCTGAACAGGAGAATTGCGATGTCGGACGATATTAGTGTACGCAAGATGCGGAAGTACAGTCCCTCTATGGACGTTCCTGGTCGGGGCGACGTGGAGATTCCCAAGAACATGACCACTATGGGTGGTCTGGGCGACGGTCGGAACGTCCGTAATGCTCGGCATTTCGCTAACGTCATGGACCCGTTCTGTGGCAGTGGTGACTCGGTCGATTACCAGTATCAGGACAAGCCTTACGCCGGTCGGGGTAAAGGGGTCTAATCATGGCCCGCAAAGGTGGTAGCCCTATTAAAGTGGTTACTCCGCTGATACGGACAGTAAAACCTCCGTATCAGGACTGGCCTGTAGATGCCGTAGTTCCCGGCTGGGATGACGTACCCGGTATGAGCCAACATGCCAAGCGAATCAGCATGTCGGAGCAGCCCACGAAGCCCTATGGCGGGACGGACAGCAACCATCCACCACGTAAGTCCAATCACCCGCGCCCGTAAGGAGAATTGTCATGGCTTTCCCTTTTCAACTCCCCGGTAATCAGCACAACGGGCGCAATCCCACGCTGTTGCCTAATTTTGATCGTCCGTATGCCAATAATGGTACGGTGACGCTCACCCCTTCGCCGGAGTTGGCTTCAGAGCTTGGTAATGGGGTTCCTTCTGAGGGATCAGTCACCATCGCTGGTACAGTCGCGGCAGGGGACGTGATTTCTCTGGAACTTGTGAACGGAGTCTTGAACCCCTCCGTTAAGGTTTCTTATACGGCAACCAGCACCGACACCTTGGCAACCATTGCGGCAAATCTGGCAGCACAGATCAATGCTAACTCTACTCTACGCTCTTTCGGATTTTGGGCGGACGATAATGGGGATGGCGAGGTCAAGGTATATCAGCGTGGCCCGGTTGGGAATTTCACGACCCTTACCCCCAGCACTACGGGTGCCGAGACGTTTACTACGGCGCAGATGACGGGCGGAAGTGGGCCTATCGTGCCGCTGTCCAACTTCATTTACACCAACGCCGGGGTGGTTCGGGACTACTGGTATGGCCTGCCATTCAAGCCAAGCTACTATGAGTTGAGCAATATGGTCGCTCAAGGGTTGCCGGTGTCATGAGTCGCCCGTCATACC
>JAKAAL010000548.1 GCA_021802375.1 Bacillota bacterium
CGCCTGGTTGTCAAGCTGCATAAAAGCGAGTATAATTGGGAACGGACTGCTAACGTAGCTCAGTTGGTAGAGCAACGGTTTCGTAAACCGTAGGTCGTGGGTTCGAGTCCCACCGTTAGCTCCACAATTTTTGAAGCTCTGAGCCACATTCAGAGCTATTTTTATTGCCTTCGTCATCTTTGAGACACCTTCCATCCCCACTTCCATCCCCACGAACGGAGATAACGCGAGAACCGGCAGCCCATTCTGGGCTACGAGAGTTAGGCACAACGGAGACGTTCGAACTGTCCGTGTGTGCGCATAATAGGTTAGGGTGAATGACTCCCACTCACCCTAACCCCTCGATACGTCAGCCGCATAAGTTGACTTACAGGCCGTGTTTGCTCCACGCTTCGGCGGCGGCAACCAACCCCTGGCGGGCAGGGAATGGCAGAACAGGCCAGAGTTGGGCCAGACGATCCCACAAGATATCCGCCGGCTTCGATGGCGTCGCATCCACCGGTACTGCCATGAGTGTATCCCATAACGGCTGAAACCACTCTGATCGGATCCTCGTAGTGTTCAATACACCATGTTGGTACAACGATTCGGCCGTCATAGATTCCGTGGCCGCGAGGCGGTGATAGCGGCCGGCCCGCACGTTTAACCATAACAGGCTTCCTAAAAAGTCCGGGGACTGATGAATGGTGCGGACCAAAATATCGGGTGTGGACCAATGGAGAGCGTGAGCGGCGACCTCAGCCCAGGCGGGCGCTTCGCTCCCATCGGGAATGCACAGATGGACGAGGATCCAATCCCTTTCGGCTGAAGTACGTTCCACCTCGGTAGGCCAGGGCGGTAAATCCGCCATTAGCGCGGAGATCGGCAGAATCGGCACGGGGCAGGCGGTTAACCAGTTTGACAGGGTTTTTGGGGACGGTTGGCGATCGCCCCGTTCAAGCCGGGCGATGTGGCTGGCGTTCAAATCTAATTCTAACGATAACTGTTCTCGACTCAGGCCGCGCCCCAACCGCAGCAGGGATAAAATCTTGCCTAACGGCGCAGCGATAACCGCGGCCTTTTGCGGCGTGGCTTTGGCATGAGACGGAGGAGGTAGCTTTCCTTCCTCTTCCATGGTGTCAACTCCCTTGAAAAAAGATTTTGTACTACTCTATACGACGGTATAGCATCAGACAGAATTCTCTATATGTTGACCTTAATCGCGTCTTCCACGATCGGTTCGAGGATGACTTATACCTGGCTTTGATAACGGCATGATAAATTTTAGCACAAAAGACCAGGATAGACCATTGACTTTAATTTCTGGGTCGCATAGAATAAAGTGGAAGACCAATGACAGCCATGGTCAAGGGAGGTGAAAAAAGACCATGACGACAACGACAGACATGCTCAACAAAACGATCACCGAAATCACTGGGCTCTCTCATCCGGCACTGCTAACGGTCGCTCAATTCGCTCAGATTCTTGGAATATCGGGCATAACGGTACGGAGAATGATCGAGCGCGGTGACGTGGCAGACGTAAAAATTCCGGGTACGATAGCGAAACGGATTCCGATAACCGAAATATATCGGATCTTCGGACATGGCGAGGCGGGCGAACCCCTCGCCTGACCGGGGCAAGGTCAAAAGAACGGGGAACTGGCAGCATCCTAAACCGGTCTAAAAAATTCGTCATTAAAAAACTTGAACTGAAAGGAGCTGATTCATCATCGAAAACTAAATTTAAGCTCCCCGGGAGGAAAAATGATGGACGAACAAAAAAACACCCCCGTTGAGGCGGGAGTGCAAGACGAACCGAACAGTTTCACTAAAGATATTATCGCTGAATTCGAACAAAAAAGCAAGAATGACGACTTGGACGGAACAGGCGACCGCGAAGACGCTCCGTCGATAGATTGGGACACGGCATTAACCCCAGCTCTGGCTGATCCGAGCATTCTCTTTACACCGGACCTTATCACTCAGGCCGCGGCGGCGTTTAGGAATCCCATCGAATGGGCCCGGCTGCTTCAGTGGATCGCCAATCACAAGCTTCTCGGGTTTGATAAACGTCGCTGGCAAAAAGAAGTGCGAAAAGCTGCCGGTAATTTGACGGTGATTCAAGGTCAAGGCGCAAATGGCGGAAATAACGCGCTGAATCCGACAAACAAACCCACAGTTGGGGCGGTTTGGCCGGATGCGCCTGTACCCACCCTGCCTTTGCTTCCCGGTTGGGTTTATCAGGCCGATGGCATCGGCGTCGAAACTGACACCGGATATGTCCCGATAGCTGACCCGTCTTTCGTGCAGGAATGGCTTCGCGACATTCACGACGGCACCGTGAATCTCACCATCGCGCATCGGGTCAGGGGGAGGTGGGACACTGTGATTGTGCCCGCTGCGACCCTGCTTAAAACAGATAAAATGGCCGACCTGGCAAACAGTGGGATTGGGATTTTAGAGCCGGGCGCGTTGGGACGCTTTTTAAATCAGCACTACCAGATTATACGCAAAACCGTCTCGCCAATAAATGGTACGAAACTTAGCGGCGTACAACTGGTGAATGGTCAGCGGGTAGCCGTGTTTCCCGCTGGGGTCTGGAATCCGTCAGGGCAACCAGCGCAAGTGGCGAGGCTTACGGAAGACTCCGGAGTCAGTTTCATTCGTGTCAAGCCGCAAAAAGCAGGCGACTTCACTAATGCGCACACGGTGATCGACCATATTGCGCGAATAGCTCATCCACGCAAGATACGGCTGGTGGCCGGATGGATGGCGGCAGCACTTTGGGCCGACCAAATCCGTGAGGTGTTTGATGGCAGATTTCCGGTGGGTAATGTGTATGGTATTCATGAGACGGGTAAAACGACCATCTTAAAGCGTCTGCTTTCGTCCATGATTGGCGGCGATGAAGTGGGCACAGCACGGGATACACGATTTCGCCTTACCAGGCAAATGGCGGCAGCGACCACGATCCCACTCGTGCTGGATGAATTTCGCCTGAATGAAATCTCCACAAATCAGTTAGGCTCGCTTTATGACCTGCTCCGAAGAAATTATGATGGCAGTGTCGATGGACGGGGACAAGCTGACCAAACGATTCGCACGTACCGTCTCTCGGCTCCTACCCTAGTGAGTGGAGAAAGTCGTATCACGGATACGGCCCTCATGGACCGTATCACCGCGGTCAATTTGAGCCCAGAAGAAGGAAAACGATGGCCCGGTGGCACCGAACATCTGCGTTGGCTGGAAGAGCACGTGACCGAAAACCAGCAATGCGCCGGATGGCTGCTCCAAAAGCGTCTTGACAGCCCAATGACGAATGAACAACTCCGAGTGGGTGTGCAATCCCTAGAGTTCGCCCTGAAACGCCTTCCCGAATCGCAAACGTGGCCTGAACGGGCCTTGTGGGGACTCGCGGTAGTGTGGTTCGGACTGCAATGGCTCAAAGCCATCCACATGCCTATTGGGGAACTAACCACGCAAGAATGGTCGGATACGCTCACCGAGGGGCAGAAAGCGCGCCAACAAGCCAGTCCGGTCGACCGGTTCATCCGATTCCTCGAAGAGGCGGCGGGTAACGGAGGCAAATGGCGGAATCAAGCCGTGCCGATGGCCGTATTGGAACACACAGGAGAATTACGGGTTGGAGTGTCAGCGAGCAACACGGGATTCAGTCTTTGGTCGAAGGAATTAGGTTTGTCGAACCTCGGTCAGGAGAACCTGGAAGATGAACTGTCACGAAGTGAACTCGTGTCGGACGCAGACAAACTGAAAGCTACCTTGCGGTTGGGTCCTCCGGTAAACGCGACAGTGTATGCTTATTCACTGAACGTGCACAAAATTCAGGAACGGTATGGAATTCCCGCCGATTACTGGAACGAAGTGCTAAGGCCCAAGTCACCAGCCTATGAGTAGCACAGTCATCTCAGCCACAAGCTCCCTGCTCACTACAGGGAGCTTTTTTTATAACCGGCAGAGAAGGAGGATGTTAACAATGTTAAAACGAGTTAACATGGCGAAACCCTGACGGCATCAGGATTTGAGGGTTATGTTAACAGATCGGGGCCAAGACACACAAGAGGGATACAATGAATTTTTTATTTGCGCAAGCCCCACTGAACGCTTATTCAGCGTAAATAAAAAACCTATTTCACGTAGTGTATCATTTTTCCCAAAAAGTTAACATGAGCCGTCAAAGCCTGACGGGGCAAGAGATAGAGGTATGTTAAAACGAGTTAACATTTTTAACATTTAAAGAGAGGACTTAAAGCCTCCCTTAAAGGGAAGAAGATCGTG
>JAKAAL010000549.1 GCA_021802375.1 Bacillota bacterium
TGGGGCAACGCATTCTGGCGAAAGGCCCCCTGGGCTCAATTGGTGCCGCTTTCCCGGCGTATTGCCGCATGATCACAATTTTGAGGTGCACCCATCCCAGATGAGATCCGTTTCACTATGACATGGCGTTGCCCGACTGCCCAAGCAATGGTTGGCATCAATTGCTATAATGAATAGTGATAATGTTGGCACTTAATGTTACGCGTTAAGGACTGAGACTCTTGAGATGGTGGACAACGCAATCGCCAGATAGCAAAGTATTTGGGGCGATGACCGGATTTCGGTTCGGTATCTCTTTATTCGTGGGCTGGACGTGGTTCCAATCAGATGCGTCATATCGCCCGTGGCCGCTGGTAGGATTTTTATTTCTGTATACCCTGACACTCCTCTTAGTGTGGCGGTTTCTCCAGGCCACCGATACTCTTCGTGCGTTGCAGATTGTGGCTTTTGCCATCGATATCCTGATGGCTACCCTCATTCTCATCCAATTCTCTCCTACGTGGCAGACGGGCGCACCGGCACTGCTCCCAGTAATCGCATTTGAGGGATGGGCCTACTGGGGCCCCATGGGAGCGTTAGCCGGGTGGTTAGTGTCGCTCGTGATGCTGATTGGTACGCGCTTTTATCAAGTGGTAACTCATGGACAATCCTTTCCCTTGGAGTTAATGGGTTTCTGGGCTGTGACCATCAGCATGATTATTGCCTTACCGGTTGTGATCACCCGGTTGCGAAGGACGGCAGTCGCCCTGCCTGTTGCATCATCGACCGCGGTGGATCTCCTGACTCCACGCGAACAAGAAATCTACGGATTACTCCGCCAGGACTTTTCCGTGTCAGAGATCGCGGCACACTGTTATATTGAACCTGGTACGGTCAAGGCGCACATTCACAGCATTTATCGCAAGTTGGGCATCCAACGCCGTGCGGACCTCATGAATACGTTGCCCCAGGGGCCCAGTGAATAGCTGGTTCCCATGGGTATAATACCGACCTATACCTCCAAATCTATCGGGTTTAGCATAAGTTCCACCTCCCTTCACGACCCCGTCTCTTCTACCATAAGGTTGCTTAACCAACTTCACCCGTCGCATTAAAATGACGAAAGGGGTCTTTACCGTGAAAGGAGCGATGGTCGCCAAATTAACGGCGACTGCCACGGCGGTGGTTTTGATCACGAGTTTAACGGGGGCCACAACGTTCGCGGCAAGTCACAATCCCGTCGTGCCCACAGTGCAATCGGTTATCAATCAGTCAGTCCAAGGATATCTACACTCACATGGTCCGGTTGCCCCCGGACATTATGCAGCCGTCGGAGGCCATGCGATTGCAAGTGCGAGTACATTCGCGGGGCATTTCGCGAACACCAGTCATATCCCTGCCTCCTTATTACCCCAAAATCCCCAATACTACGTGGTCAAAGGGCAGGTCATCGGTGGGAGGTGGCAATATCCCTTTGCTCCTGTCGGCGGCTCAGGCACCAACATGGCCTGGTTAGAGGTGGGGATTAACAACACCAGCCATCAAGCTCTCTATGAAGTGGGCACGATTGAGCCAACTGCCCTCGGAACGACCACGACGAGGCCCGGGCCCACCGCTACTCATGCGGCAATGACCAGCGCGACATCCTACAACACGAATGTGGCATGGGGGCTGACCGCTCGATGGGATGGCGTGGGGAATCCGATATTTGCCGTATTGGATCAGGTCACATGGCACTGGGACGGGCAGATCGCCACCGATGTGCCAAACAATATTACCAACGCTACATGGAACGCGATCCCCTATTACTACTACGACTTCTTCCACAACATTAAAACCTATTCGAGTGGAGGGTACTACCAAGGATCAGCGGCGTGGTTTTCGTGGCCCGATGACTTTGACTACTGGAGCCCGATCAATAATAGTCAGTCTACCAATTTGGTCGCTAACTGGGCGGTGGCCACGACGACGGGCACGGTGCATAACCCCGAATCCGGTGCGACAATTCAAGTGACCTCTAAAATTCATGGCTCTGCCGATGGAAACTACTGGTACACAGCATCGTCCCCCTGCACGGGATCGATTTGTGGTCTCTTAAATTCACCGAATGTGTATTACGGACTATCGAGTGGTTACGTTTTAGCATAAAACGCCATAAACTTAAGGGGGCGTCATCGCCCCCCAAACAAAAAGGAGAGGCTGATATGTTATTAGCCATCATCATTGAATCCATCGTGTTAGGGTGCTTGTATGCCATGCTATGGTTTATCCGTCCCACCCTGACCGATAACACGAGGCGTCGCGTCTACCCATTCGTTGCCACATCCTTGGGACTGTGGGCCGCCAGCTATTTCGTGCGCATGGTACCCCCCGTAGAAACGATGGGGTTAGGGGCGGCTTTGCTCTGCGGGATTTTCGCGCTCGGCCTCATTCATTCACACCATGAGACAAGTCTATGAATAGTGCCTTAGTCTCCAACCTGATCTTCACGGGCGCTTACGGCACCGTCTATGTGATTCTCGCCATTGTGCACCTAGTAGCGTTGGGCGAGGCTAAACATCCCCACCAGCATGGCAACGGCCTGATCGTCACTTCGATCATTTTGTGGGTGGTAAGCTTTCTGGCAGAGATGACGTTCTTCGGAATCTTTTCAGCGATTCCCCTGGTCGCAGCACTGATCTGTGCAGCGTGGGGACTCTCCGCCCTACGACATCCCACTTAGGTTGCCACGCACCTCACGTAGGTATCGTCACAAAGATGGTAAGGTGATCATATGACCGTTAAACGGTCGATGTTACCTATTAAGACAAAACTCCGTGCCAAGTTTTTCGTAAAATTAGGCCAAGTAGCGATAGTAGGCGCTTGTGGTATCAACCAAAAATCGGCATAAACTTAGAGCATTCACTCTTACCTTCGTCGGAGAGGATGATCCTTGACGATGACCTGTCGCGTTACCTTTCTTCTGCCGATCTTCAGCCATATGCCCGCTGATCCGAACAAACGACTGCATTCAGGTGGTAAATGTTCTTTAATCACTGCGGTTAGCCGCGCTTTCCCTTCCGGGTACGCCATTTGAGTAACGGAACGAAAGCTGCATTGTTGCTCATGCAACTGTCTTTTGCAGGGCATCGTGGCGATGACGATCTCATGGACGCCATAGAATTTTTGAAAGCAAGTTTTGACCAGGGGAAAAGCCTGAACCGGTATCGTTTGGATAAAATCCCCCAGGCCTTTATTCCGCCAAGCCTCAAGCCCTACCTCCATGAAGAGGACGAGAACGGTCAGAAGCATCTCCATCCAGACAAGTACGAATTCCTGGTGTACCGCCTGTTGCGCAATCATCTTGAGGCCGGTGATGTGTACGTCAGCGATTCCCTACGTTTTAGGAGTTTCGAAGAGGACCTAATCCCGCTGCAAAGGTGGCAAGAGAACAAAACCAAAATTCTGAAAGAGACGGATATCCCGGGCTTAGCGAAACCCCTCACGAAGCTTCTGCAGGACTTGGAAAGGGAGCTGGAGATCCAATATGAGACAGTGAACCGACGTATCCTGTCCGGTGACAACACACACATCAAACTCACGAAACGACGGGGCCAGATGACGTGGAGCTTGCCCTACGTCCGCGACGAAGATGTCGTTAATCATCCCTTCTTCGAGAGTCTGCCCCAAATGAGTATCGTAGACGTGCTCCAATTCGTGGATTCCCGCTGCCACTGTCTGTATGCCTTCACCCATATCCTCCATCGCTATGTGAAGTCACCGAGGGACCAGCAATCCATTGTGGCCGGCCTCGTGGCTTACGGAACCAATGTCGGACTGAGCAAAATGGGAGAAATCTCTGATCTCAGTTATCAGACACTCTATACCGCCGCCCACAGTTTTCTCCGCCCAGAAACGCTACGGGCGTCGAACGATCGGGTGAGCAATGCGATGGCCCAACTCCCGATCTTTCGTCATTACGACATGGATGAAGCCATTCACTCGTCGAGTGATGGGCAGAAATTCGAGACGCAGTGCTCTACGATCAGATCGCGTCACTCCCCGAAATATTTCGGCCTGAAAAAGGGTATCGCCCAGTACACGCTGGTGGCCAATCATGTGCCCATCAACGTCCGCATTTTTGGCGCGAATGATCACGAAAGTCACTATGTCTTTGATGTGCTGTACAACAACACCACCGACATTAAGCCCACCATACACGCGACCGACAGGCACGGGGCCAACCAAGTGATTTTGGCGCGAATGATCACGAAAGTCACTATGTCTTTGATGTGCTGTACAACAACACCACCGACATT
>JAKAAL010000550.1 GCA_021802375.1 Bacillota bacterium
TTAAGGCGGCCCAGTTTCCGTTCCATTGTGCGATAGCCATCGGAGAGGGCATTGACGTCGTCCGCATCCTTGTTGAACGCGCGGAGCTTGCCAACGGTATTGTAGTTTTGCACCTGCTCCAGAAATTCTTTCACCGCATCCATCCGATTAACCCAGTCATCCCGTCGTGCCACCGGGAGTAACGGTTGCCCGAAGAATCGCAGATCCTGTCGGCAAAATTCACGGTATCCCACGACCGCCTTAATCATGTCGGCGACTTTACCTTGCAGGGTCGGAAGAACGTCCTCCCACTTCGCCTCATGGTCCACGTAGGCAGCGGGCATCTCAAAGAACTCGAAAAGCGCCCGGATACTGCTCTGCACCACGCCCTTGGGTTTCTCGACATGACTAAAATGCATCAATTGTTCGTTGGTGAGCTTACCAAAGTCTCCCAGACGATCGGGCCCATACTTGTCTTTCCCCACCGTCACCACCAGATCGCCATTCCATATCAGTGCCGCAAACAGGGCCATGAGAAGCGGCGGCTCTAAATGAAATGCCCGCGTAAAGGCCACATCTTCGACGCCATCCCGCGTCTGTTGGATGGTGAGAATGTCTTTCCGATTGACCACATGGTAGGGTGCCGGAGCGTGTGCCATTAAGCCGAGAATCCACTCGGCATAGGGCGACCGGCGCGGCCGAATTTTGTCATTCTCTATTAGCCCCAAAGACTCTAATACTCGCGTGCCGATATTAGACGAGGGCATGCCAGCCAGGCGATTTAACGCGTGTTGCACGTGTTCACGCATATTCATCTGGGTCACCGGCTGCTGAAACCCTTGAAAGATGGGATAGCCCGGAAGCTGCCGTTCGAACGATTCTTCGAGACACTGGGCGAGAGCCTGGGAGACCACCTCCAACAATGTGGCATCATTGGGCAGATGGCCGGCCCGAATGGGTGTCGGTTGACCCTGATAGATTACTTGAAACTTGGTGCGAAAGTTGTTGCGGAGCCACTCGGACGCGCCTTTTAATGTGCGGGCCGCGATCTCCTCAAAGTGGCTGCGCGCCGCACTTGATTTCCCATAGCCAGCCATCAATTCGCGGGCCGCCGCATAGTGACGAATCATCTCGGCAAATTCCTCGTCGACTTTGTGCATGCGAAAGAAGACGTCGTCGTCGCGTCCATCGTCTTGGTACTTTGGCGGGGAAAAAGCCTGCAGAAAATAACAATAGAATTCACGGGGGGGCTGGGCGGTGGTGCGCTCCGCCGGAGTCCCGAAGAACAGGTACCCGGGACGCTCGACATGATGGGAGAGCCATGGAACGTCGAGTCGCCAAATTCGACTGCCCGGGACATACGGATCTTTCCGTTCCAGCAAGGTCGCCAAGAGATCAAAATAATACTGATTGAGCTTATCATCATCGAGGGCCACGGCCTTTTCCTGCAGGACGGCATCCAGGTCGACATAGTCTCCCATATCGAGATAGTATTGCCCGTTTTCCGGGTTCACCATCACCAATTGATGCCCCAACACCCGCGTGACTTCCCGGAGAATAGACTCGATGGTTTTCTCCAGAAATGCGGGATCGAGCATGGGCACGGGAACATAGAGGGCCAACGATTCTTTCAATTCTTTCGGGGTGAGTCCGATGCGGACGTCAAACCCCACCGTCAAACGATGAATCGCCAATCCTTTGATGCTGCGGATGGCCAACGGGATATAGGCGGGTTGGGTCATTCCCGATCGAATTTTATCCACGGCCGTCTCGACCCGCTGTCGCAACTGCTGAAAGTTGGGATTGGCGTTGAACGCCGAATTCCGGGCGAGATAGTCCCAATACCGGTCTACGGACAAGAGATCCAAGTGGTCCTTCACCACGTCCCGGGCTAACAGTTCGCGGATTTCGTCCGTGATAGTTTTCAAAATCTCCCGTTTTTCGCCGAGGTTGATTTTCTCGAAGGTGCGGAAAAAGTCTGGGTTGACCGGGAACAGATCAACGTATTGGTCCAGACGCAGCGCCATCGGCTCAAACAAGGGGCTGAAGGGCTCTAAATACGCCCGGATCCAGGCCTTTTGCTCCGGGGTTTTGTGCAAGATGCGGTGGGACACAACGTATGCGACGTCATCGTTAATAATGTGGACCTCCTGAAATCGGGACGCCACCCGTTGCATGGAATCCGCCACAAACTGAAACTGCGCATTGCCAAAAAGCACTTCCTGGCTGCCGGCCATAATGCGGAAACGACTGGCCGTGGACAATTCGCCGAGTTCCCGTAGGAAGCTCAAATCGAGCGTCAGTTCCTGCTGATGCCGGGTGCGAAGAAAGTCCAACAACTCGTCAATGACCACCAAGAGGCCTTGGTCGGGAAAGCGGTCATTGAACATTCCCATCATCTCGAGGAAGCTCTCTTTGTTGTTGGTAATCTCCGTAATCGCCGGGAAGTGATAATCAATCCCCCAGGCCTTAAGCCCCCGTTCCACTTCGCGGCACACCGCATCCCGCACGGTAGTTTGAGTCCCGCCAAGCTCCATCCGAACCACACGAAACTTGCCGGCAATCGGCGTCAACGCCTCCGCTGCAGCGGCATGGTTCAGTCGCTCGCGCAGAGCGGCGTTTTCTGCAACCGTGGACAATACCGCCATCAAATGTGATTTCCCCGTGCCGTAATTCCCTACAATCAGGAGGCCGCGGTTGTCGTGCATATCCTGAAACTGCAGATGCGGCACAATATAGTGTTCAATTTCGTGCGCCATGCGGTCTGACATGACATAGGTGTCCATGAATTCGATAGCTTTCTGCGGCTGGTCTGCGTCTTGGACTTTGATGACCGAGGCGATTGGCTGAAATTGAATCAATTCCCCGTATTTCACGATTCATGACTCCTTCGCTTGTTATCCTGATTCGCCGGTGATATTCACCACGATGACGGAGGGCTCCCGCTGATGAAAGTAATCGGGCCGGTTCGGTGTCGAATAGAAAAATTCCCCTTGGGACACAGCTCCTGGCCAGACCACCACCAACGGTACCTCGCGCGCCATCTGCAAAAACCAACTCAGTGGATTCAATCGGAGTTCCGGTTGAAATACGGCCTCAATATTATCCAGGATAAGAGGTTGCTCGTTACCCCTATCAGACCGGAGGCCGGTCATGAACTCAGTCGTCCATCTCACAGGGTCGCGGGGATTAACCGTCATGACGTAACGGGACAGTGTCAGGCTAAGGTTAATATAGGTGCCCCACCCCTTCGCCGCCAACAGTTTGGCTAACCGCGTTTTGCCGCTACCGTGCGTTCCCGCCACCACCACCATAGGTTGTGGTAATGTCTTCACTTGCGACACCCATTCGATTGCTGTTTCCACCGAATCCCGCATATTCCCACCTTTCGCCATCACGTCCACGATCATACAATACCATTCCACCTGTTGTTAACGATTTCCTTCACGAAGGTGAGAAAATCCGAGGAAAGCCACCCCTTGTTATTGGAATCTTCCTCATTTTTATAATAACGCATCGATGAGTCTTTCATAATTTCTCTCCCGAATTACCGAGGAGGGAGGGGGGTGACACGAGCGGGGTCCTTCCCCGGTCTGATTACGATGATCCGCCTGTGATTAGAGTGGACCCCAGACATAAGACAAATCGATCACCGGACTTTGCCAGAAATATGGTGTCCCCATGAACCCGGGGCATGAATCGCTCTTAAACATTCCTTGCTGCGCGAAAAATCCTGAGATTAGCCATAACCGGAGGGCAGTAGAGGCCAGGAGTTTTTCAAATGACCAGAGGGGAGATGTCCGCAATGACTGCGATAGCGGTGGTGGGCGCAAATCGGGGCGACGAAGGCAAAGGAAAATTTGTGGACTATTTAGCGGCAAACGCCGACTTCGTCGTGCGTTTCCAGGGAGGAAACAATGCCGGCCACACCATTATTAACCCCTTCGGCAAGTTCGCCCTACATCTTCTGCCGTCGGAAGTATTCTACTCTGGCGTCAAAAATGTCATTGGCCCCGGTGTGGCTCTGAATATTCGCGGTCTATTGCAAGAACTGGAGAACCTGAGACAGCACAGTGTGCCCGAACCGCAGTTGCTGATATCGGATCGCGCACAGATTCTCCTCCCTGTCCATAGGCTGTTAGACCAAGCCGAGGAGGACTTGCTCGGCCCCCATCAGTTCGGATCCACTCGTTCCGGCATTGCCCCGTTCTATGCCGATAAGGCGGCAAAGGTGGGCATTCAGGTCGCAGACTTGTTTCGGGAAGACAGGCTGCGCGAGCGACTGACGCGACT
>JAKAAL010000551.1 GCA_021802375.1 Bacillota bacterium
CAGAACCTCGTATGTTTTCGCAACGATTTGGGACGGTATGGGATTGTTCTTGCGCAAGAGCAGAATTTTGGCGTAGATTCTGATAGTCGCGTCCAATGCTATGGGGTCGGAACCCGCATGTTGAGACGTCTGAGAATTCGCTCGAATCCGGCAAATCTGAGGCTGAAAACTGATACGCCCATAGTGCTCAAACAGCAACCTTATCCATAAGTCCCAGTCTTCCAATGTTTTCTGGTGCTCATCATATTGAAGAACTTGAAAAACGGATCGCTTGACGACAGAAAAGTTATCAAGGAAATTCGTAACTATATTAATTGTACTTAAGTTTTCTTGGGATCACCTGGCAGGCGGCAGAGTCGTGACTGAATTTCGGTTTTGGCCCCCTCTAGAAATCGGAGGAAGTGTCCGACAGCTTTTTTAATCGCACCAAGGTTGGGGAAATACGTGTTGAGAATGACCTTTTCCCGAAGCCACTTCCATAGTCGTTCGACGTTATTCAAATTCGGGGAATAAGGCGGTAAGAACAGAAGATGCAGTTCCGGATGATCTGCGAGAAACGGCGCGAGCACCTTGGCATGGTGAATTTTGGCATTGTCGAGGATCAGATAGATCTGTTTATCGGGATAACGATGGAGAATGACTTCGAGAAATTGATGAAAGGTGTTCGCTGTCGATTCCTCATATTCTTTCACGATCACATCACCGGTCGCAGGAGCGACCGTTCCCATGAGAATAGCGGCCGCGTGGCGGCCGGTTGTTTTAATCTTCTTCTGCTTCCCACATAGCGTCCATGCGGCACCAATGGCTTGATAGTCTCGAATGTGCGCTTCATCTTCAAAGAGCAAGAGATCGTGTGGCGTTAGTTTTTTTTTAATTCCTGCAAGGCGTCCACAAAGGCTTGTTGCTTGAGAGGATCGGCCTTGTCCAAGACATATGTGGGACGAGTCCAGCGAAAACCATGGCGGTGAAGCCATTTGGTGCATCCCGCTCGACTCATGGGAATGCCGTAGCGATCGTGTAAAAATGCTTGAAATATGCGCGTGTCCCAATTCGCCGATTCCCCGTAGCCCGCTGCCTGGGGCGATTGCTGAAGCCAGGTGCAAAGTTGTTCGACGATCTCGGGAGGAATTTTAGAGGGTTTACCCGGGCTTTTACCCGGAATTAAGGCACCCGGTCCTCCTTGATTCCAACTGGCCACATAACTACTGACCGTTTCTCCCGTGATCCCAATAATATCGGCCACGGCCGTGGCCGGATATCCTTCCCAGACCAACCGAACAACCATGAGGCGAACACGCATGCGCCCAGACTCCGTCTGCTTTTCGAGTTTTCGCAAACTGTGTATAGAAAATCCATGAGTCGTAATGATCTTGACCACGTTAGTTTCCCCCTATCTGACAATTCGATAGAGAGGAGGAAAAGTCCTTTGAGTGAGAGAAATTATGGAAAACTTATGGACGATTTATATAGATATTCGGTCCACAGGACTCTCGGCTCCGCCTATCCCCGACCGATTGCAAGACCTCTTTAAGAACCATGGGACAGAACTTCGCAAGTTTCGCAATACGTTGGTATTCCTGGTGGGAGATGAAGGAGGCCGGGAGGAACTCTATCGCCAGGCGCGGCGGCAGAAGGCATTGAACAAGATTCTTGGGGACCATTTGCGGAAGGCCGCCCTGGAGAATCAGTGGGATCGCCTTACGCAAGATGCCAAGTCGAGTGGCCAGGAAGTGACCCGGGCCATTTTCCGCACGTACCGTCACCTCTTTTATCCCGATGGGAGTGAGGGCGGTCTTTCCTATCGGGTGGTCGAGCCCCAACAGGATGATTTTCCTCAGGGTACGGGTCAACACATGGTGGAGCGGGCCCTGAGGGAACGGCCGGAAGGCCCTAAGCTCTTAAGAGCGGATGACCCGGCCAAGGCGGCTCAATGGTTGCAAGAGCGGGCCTGGGATCACCAAAGTGATGAGATGACCACAGAAGCCCTATACCAGGCGTTCTTCCGTCGCGGATCGTTGCCATTCTTGGCGGCAGCGGATCCCCTCAAAGAATCCATTCGCCAGGCGGTGCTGAAAAAGGAATGGGTCTATCAACATGGTAGTCAGGTGAGCTTCGGCGAGGCGTGTGACCCCGTCATCACCAAAGACGCCAGGGTGATGACGCCGGAGCGAGCCAAGAATCTGGCCATTGGCCCCTGGACGATAGCAGAGCCGGGAGAACCACCACAGGATGTAGGGGGAGGCCCTCTACCGGGCCCAGCGATTGAGCCTCCTCGGGGCCCCGTGGGTACGGCGTGGGACCCACCGTCGCCTCCCACGGTTCCACACACCGGAGACACTCTCGTGGGAACCCCCGACGATGTCATTCAGCAGTTGCGGGACCGATCCATTTCGGGAACTATCGTGGAAGCGCAACTGGCATCGGTGAAGCTGGTGGCGGTGAACCAGTTGGTGGAACTGGCCGTCCATCCTCAGGCACCGCCTAAGCACCTGCAGACCAGTTTCTGGATTGAAGCGGAGGCACCGGAAACCATTCGTTTAGATTACACGGGCTCACCGAAACGCTTTCAACGCTTTAAGGGCACGATTACGCCGTTTCTGGTGGAGGCCTTACGACAAGGGTGGAAGGCGAATGTGATGATGACGTTAACTTATGTCTATGATCCCGGACGTTCGGTCACGGAAATGGTGGAGTGGTTGCGCGCGGTGTTGGGAGGTAAACCCGGAGAAATATCCCTGACCGTGGTTACGAAAGAGGAGATGTCATGAGCGCATCGTATCAACAAGTGAGCGTCCGGCTTTCCCAAGAAACGGTGGCGCGCATTGTTAAGCATTTGGGAGCGGTACAGGCAGAGACGGGGAAGCGATTGCCGGTCAATCATGTGCTGGGTCAGTATATCGAGCGTCATTTAGATGCGGTGTTAGATGAATTGGAGGACCACGTGCATGGTGGAGCGTAAACCGTATCAATTGCACATCTTGAAGGATCACGACAACGCGGTGCGTTTGGAATTGTGGCAAGAGGCATACAACCATTCAAACGAAAAAGAGCAGGGACCTCAAAAGGTTGGAACACTGCGTGGAACGCAATTTTTGGCCTGCCAGCCCGGATTGGTCGAGGCCCTGAAAAGCGAGGGCCATCCCCCGTCGGTGTTAATACGACCTCAGGAACAGCCCCTAGGACTTACCGAAAATACAGGGATCTACCTGGGCCTAATGTTTCGCCTGGCGCGACCCTTAAGGCGCGTCGAACGAATTCAAAATGTGCTACAGGGACTCGTAAGAATGACACCAGACGAACGGCAATATTTTTACGCTCGAGTCCAATACCCAGGCAAGGGCCGTTATATGGAGCGGGCTTTGCGGCTATGGTTGGGCGAAGAATAAGGTCAATGAAAAACAAGGGGCGATAGGGATGGCACGACCACGCGTATTTATTGAGGAAGATTTTCCGGTTGAAGTGTTGGGCATCGAGAGTCGGCGGGAAAACAGTACGGGGCAACATCCGGCACCCAATCGATTACATGTTTGGTGGGCTCGCCGTCCGCTTACCATTAGTCGTGCGGCGATTTTAGGGAGCCTTCTGCCGGCGGCAACCGATCCTAAATGGTTTAAAGAAACCATGGGGATTAAAGGCGATCCGGTCGCGGCGCGACAGCGAATGTTGGACGCGAAGGCCAAAGGTGAACGGGTCCCCGGAGACCTCTACGGCTATAGACGGGCATTTTCTTCATTGCCGAATGAAGAGATAACTCGGGAAATAAAACGTGCCATCGAGCAAACGTGGGGGACGTCAGATGTAGTGGTGATGGATCCGATGGCAGGCGGTGGCAGTATACCATTTGAAGCTTTGCGTATGGGATTTCGAACAATAGCGAACGACTTGAATCCCGTAGCTCATATAGTCGAACGTGCTACTTTGGAATACCCTTCGGAGTTTGGAATGGGGTTGAGCGAAAAAATTCACGCTTATGCTCTCAAGATGCATCGTCGGAGTCAAGCCTTGTTAAGTCTGATATTTCCTTCGAAACCAGGTGAAATTGACCTTGATTATCTTTGGGCTCATACAGTTTTATGTGTCGCGTGCGGATACGAAATCTCCTTGAGCCCTAATTGGTGGATTCGTCGCGACGACAATGAACATTTGGCTATAAGACTCGTAGTAAACGCAACAGATAATCGCCCTCGGTTTGAATTTGTGGATGTAAAAGAAGAGCCCAACTACGATCCTGAGCAGGGTACAGTCAAGCGGGGATCCGCGTTGTGCCCT
>JAKAAL010000552.1 GCA_021802375.1 Bacillota bacterium
AAAGAGGGCAAGTTCCGCTAGAGCGCCGCCGTCAAGCGTCCTAGATGGCCTAGTCTGATTGGCACTTGAACGTTCCACCGCCTCGTGCGATGGGGCAGTCGGCTTGGGTGCCAACAAGCTCGCGGTCTGCCCCCAAGGCTTATTTAATTCCGCAAACAACGCCACTGTGTGCGCACACAAACTGTGTTTGGGACACGTGCAACGACTATTTGAGAAATCATCGAGGTCCAACTTGACCTCGTACCAGGAATCAAGGTACACAAATCCATGAACTTGTCGGCCAGATTGGCTTATATTTTTGACAACCTGGTTGGCTTGGTAGTCTAGTCCAAGATCGATCTCCGCCCGATCGACTTGGTTACGAATCTCACGCCCAAGCAACGCTAGGTCCAAACGACTCGGCATTCACCTAAATCCTCTCTAGCAAGAATTTTAAACGACCGTCCGTCTTCCTCTACGATTGTTTGATTGATGTCGTCAAATGTCGATCAGTGACTTTTTCAGCAACTTATTATAGCCTAATTCTATTTCAATTCGCTCGTCGCGGTTTCATGCACACCGCCACGTTGTCATTTAGGCGGACCCGAACGGGCAGGATATTTCTCCTCGCTGACGAATATCTTTAAAGCCGCGCTGCCATCTTACGGAACGCGTCCGATTTCAGAGGGCTATAAGGAGACGGTATCTTGAACCAGATTAGAAATTGGGCTGATCGGCGGGCCCCAGTGAGAATGCATCCTGCATGATAAACGCCGTGTTTTTTGATTTTGATCACACCCTGCAAGATCTCGATAACGCCTACGACGTCGCGCTCAAAACGGTGCTGGTTCCAGCCTTTGCGGGTGCTGGAGTTCCGCCGGCCGAAATCAAAAATACCATGGACCTTCGATGGCCTGGGCTTTGGCACCGATTTTTGGCGGGAGAACTAGAAGAACGCGATTTGTATCTATATTGGCTGCGAGATACTCTGACCGACCTGAATCTTTCCGTGGCCGAGCCCGGCCTCCTAGATTTGACTCAGCGTTATCAAACATGCTTTGGGGCGTCCCTTGCGCTCTACCCTGAGGTGATGTCTTCAATTCAGACCTTAATCGTGGCCAAACCGCAACTCACCCTCGCTATTTTGACTAATGGTCCGACGGATCGCCAAAGCGCACGCATCGCTACGCATGGTTTAACCCAATACATTGCACTCCTTTGCATTTCGGAAGCTCTCGGAGTAAGCAAGCCGGACCGTCGCTTCTTTCAGGCCGCGCTGCACCAGGCCAAGGTCACGGCGAGCCAACCCGTCATGATCGGGGACAATCCGATTGTCGACATCAAAGGGGCCAGCGCCGTAGGTATTCGCACGATCTGGCTCAACCGCAGCGATCAGCCCTGGCCCTCTGATTTACGGTGGAATCCCGATGGAGAGGCGAGGGATTTGAGCCAAGCTGTCGACCATATCCTTCGATGGATGAAAGAACCATGATCCGAGGCTCGGTCTATGCTGGGATTACGCCCCGGCATATCGCCAAAACCTTAAGCGCGGAGAGGCTCTGAGACTCATTTCCTGGCCTGCGAGCAGGCAGGAATCCGATGAGATGTTGTCGAAACCCATTTCAGGATAAGAAAACCATAAGACGTGTAGACGCCGCATACCACGATACGAGAACCCCGGAAGATTCAACCCCCTCTCCCGGCCGATAGAAAAAACCTACCCGGAGGCGAATCCCTCATGACTGACACGATTGCAGACCTCGTCAGGCGTTTGACCTTGGAAGAAAAAGCCAGCCTATGCGTTGGTGCAGATTTTTGGCATACTACGGCAATCCCTCGATTCAAGATTCCTTCGCTGACCTTGTCAGACGGTCCGCACGGCTTAAGAAAGTCGGTCGACGGCGGCCCCGGCCTTAGCCAAAGCTTGCCTGCCACCTGCTTTCCTTCCGCCGCTGGGCTGGCCTCAACCTGGAATAGAGACCTAATTGAAAGCGTGGGGATCGCCCTGGGAGAAGAATGCCAAGCCGAATCGATCGACGTCCTTCTCGGTCCAGCGGTCAACATCAAGCGATCTCCTCTCGGCGGTAGAAACTTTGAATATTTTTCCGAAGACCCTTATCTCTCTTCAGAAATGGCCTCTAGGTATATCCGCGGCGTGCAAAGTCAAGGCGTCGGGACCTCTCTCAAACATTTTGCCGCCAATAACCAAGAGCATCGGCGGATGACCACTGACACCGTGGTCGACGAACGCACGCTGCATGAAATCTACCTCGCCAGTTTTGAATCGGCGGTAAAATCTTCTGCACCCTGGACGATGATGAGCGCATACAATCGACTCAATGGAACGTTTTGTTCAGAGAATCTGTGGCTACTAAGCGGCGTCCTTCGTGACCGGTGGGGCTATGAAGGTGCCATCATCTCTGACTGGGGTGCAGTCGATTCGCGTGTCGCCGGGCTCCGCGCTGGCCTTGATCTAGAAATGCCCGGTCCCCATCACGGAGCCGCCGCCTCAGTGGTAGAGGCCGTGCGCCGAGGGGATCTCAAAGAATCGCAAGTAGATGCCAGTGTAGCCCGCCTGCTCGAATTGATCTTCAAAGCCGTGGCTTCACGGAAGTGGACGGAAGGTGTCGCTTATGACTATGACGTCTCGGGACATCACCAATTAGCTCGGCGGGTTGCCGGTGAATCCGCAGTGTTGCTGAAAAATGAGAACCACATTTTGCCTTTAACCAGTGCACCCTCGGTCGCCATCATCGGCGCTTTAGCCCGCCAGCCTCGATACCAAGGCGGTGGCAGTTCTCATGTGCAACCGACCAACCTAGAAAACCTTTGGGACGAGTTTACTAAAACTCGGAGAGTACCATCGAATGCAACCTACGCTTCAGGGTATTCCTTGGATACGGATAGCGTCGATGAAATCCTGATTGCTGAGGCCAAAGATACGGCTAGCAGGGCAGATATTGCCATCTTGTGCGTCGGTCTTCCGGAGCGGATGGAATCGGAAGGGTATGATCGCAAACATCTTCATCTGCCCGCCAACCAAGAAGCACTCATTACTGCGTTGGCCGAGGTGCAACCTAACCTAGTCGTGGTCTTAAGCAACGGCGCTCCCATCGAGATGCCTTGGATTGACCGCACCGCGGCCGTATTAGAATGTTATCTCGGCGGGCAAGGCGGAGGGGGTGCTATGGCGGATATCCTCTTGGGTATAGTCAATCCATCGGGGAAACTCGCCGAAACCTTTCCTGCCACGTTATCACAAAATCCATCTTATTTGAATTTTCCAGGCGAAGCTGATCGGGTCGAATACCGAGAAAACCTCTTTGTCGGCTATCGCTATTACGATGCCAAAGAACTCACTCCGTTGTTTCCATTCGGCTACGGACTTAGCTACACGCAATTTGAATACCGCGACCTCGTCCTCGATCGCACTGAGGCGACCGATGCCGAATCGGTTGGCGTATCGATGGTCGTAAAAAACTGCGGGCAAGTGGCGGGGCACGAAATCGTGCAATTATATGTCTCCGACCAACAGGCCCCCGTCAAACGTCCGCCGCGAGAGTTAAAAGGATTCCAGAAGGTCTTTTTGCAACCCGGCGAAGAAGCTACGGTCTCCTTTCACCTAGATAAACGGGCGTTTTCCTACTACGACGTTGGCCGTTCAGCATGGCATGTGGAGACCGGAGACTTTACCATTGCTATCGGAAAATCCTCGCGGGAGATCGTGCTCTCACAGGTCATTCACGTCGTCTCTACCGACCCGCCTGCGACACCACGCCAAGTGACTCGCAACACCACGGTAGGCGATTTGCTTCGCAATCCTGTTACCGCCCCCGTCATTCAAGGATTAATCGCACGCTTTAGCCAAGCCACCGGAATGGCCGAAGACCTAGTCGACCCATCAAATTTAGCGGCCGCAATGTTGCTCGATCTGCCTCTTAGAGCCCTCGTCATTTTCAGCCAAGGCTATATGGACGAAGAGCAACTGGCTGGTTTGATTTACCAATTGAACGCCGGTGTGCGATCCGAATAACGGGTTGGCAACTGAAGAGATGGGTTAGCCGAGCGTAATTGCAAAAGGGGTTGCGAGGTCGGCGTCGACAATTGTTACCTTAGGCATGCGAGCGCTAATATCCTTTGCTAGCTTGAATGCACACCCCATGCGCCGAGCATTGGGCCGCCGTTAGTGCGGCTTAATGCCCGCATCCCTGGCGACAACTTATGCATCCAAAGCGTCGAGGATTCGAAGGACCTCGGTACGTCAGAGGAGATCGCTTGATGTTGACCG
>JAKAAL010000553.1 GCA_021802375.1 Bacillota bacterium
GATCGGCATAAGTTTGCCGTCTCTTTACTAACCAGCCTGGTTAAATAGGGCCAGTAATAACGGAACCCAAACCGGCAGATCTGCACTACAGGCGGTAAACCGAGAGGTACGCAACATAACTCCCCCCTGTCTCACATGAGCAGTGACGATTTATGAGCATTTTTCATATTTGGATCCTGTATGGATTCGAGCGTATTCGGAGTTCAAAATTTCGGATCCTGTAGTCAAAGCTATGGTTGGTATTGCAGTGTTATCATTTAGCACCGCCATCGATATCGATATCGGTACGTTGCGGGGCCGGATGCTGTCCCCGCCTCTCCGGCACCGATACTGACTCATCCCATCGAATCACCCTTAGAAATTACAACACTTAATGGTGGACCCGGTACAAGAAATTTTAAATTACCCTACCGGGTTTTACGAAGATTGTTTAAAAACCCTGCGGTTTTAGCCAGGCATCTCAAAGCTCATTATCAATCTATTGGAATCATTGCCCTGGAGGAACAATGGAACGATGGGTTTCTTCGGTGCGGGGGCTGTCTTGTCCATGTTTCCTGACAGCCATTGGATTGCTTGCATCTCCCACTACCGTGGCAGCGCTATCTTCGGGCAAGGAACTGATATTGCGTGGTCACCACTATGACATAATATTGGCTAGAGAATTAAACATCAATGCGGAGTTGCCCATAGTTGGCCCGATCCGTGCTTATGTGCCGGTGGCCTAATTTGGGTAAACGCCGCGTCCAGGCAGGAATTTTGTCCCTGTTAGGCGAAACGTAAGGTATTAATGGCAAAGGGAGGATTCTCATTGCGGTCAATGTCAATGGCTGTCACTGACGAACGCATCAGGTTGTTTGTTGGCCGATCACGGGAGTGCAACGCACTTAATGCTTGGCTTGCCACTCCAAACGCCCCCACCCGCGTCATTGCGTTAACCGGAATGGGAGGCATTGGCAAATCCACGCTTTTAATCCGTTTACTGCAGTTGGCCCAAGAACACGGGTCCGTTTCGGCCTGGGTAGATGCGCGCACCTGCTATCGTACCCCAAAGGGGTTTGAAGAAGCATTGCCGGGTTCATATAAAGAATGGGCGGCATCCGATTCCCCACGTAAAAAACTCGTGCTGGGCATTGACAACTTTGAAGAACTTCAAGTCCTGGAGGGATGGCTGCGGGAAATTTTCATGGGCAGTATGCCAGATGAAAATGTATTGCTCATTGTGGCTTCACGAACCGACTTAATGCAAGCCTGGTATACGGATTCGGTATGGCAACCTTACATTGATGTATGGCCGCTAACCGGGTTTTCCGAAGCCGAGGTCGATGACTTCTTGAAGCGGCGGTCAGTTGCTGACACCACCCGCATTAAGACCTTGATCGGTTCTGCAGCCAATCATCCACTAGCGCTGGCCTTGGCCATCGATGCCATGGCCCGGTATCACAAGGATGATTTCGCCACCATTAAAAATCTGGTCGCCGAAACCTTAAGCGGCCGATTAATTCGAGAAATTGCCAATGAAGATTTGCAGCCGCTGATTGATATATTAATCTTGGTGGCGGAATCCAACCAAGACCTATTCCAGCGCGTGCTGCAACGGCGTGTGCCAGTTAGGCACTATCATGATTTAATGCAATTATCTTTCGTACGGCGCACTGGCATGGGAGTGGGACTACATGACTTGGCACAAACGGCGTTACTCCAAGACTTCAAATCCCGAAACCCCGGGGAATTTGCCTTGCTTCGCGAGCGCATTGCCCGTGTGCTGTTATCTGATTTGAGTGCCGCGCGCCCCGCTCAACGCGGCCCAATAGTCCAACAGCTGTTATGGATTTGCCGCGATATTTTTTCACCACCCCGAACTTATGCAGACCTGGTTGGGGCTTCGCCAGATTTGCTACCTACCGGTTTTGAACCCAAAGATGCCCCCCTTCTGAAGCAATTTGTCTCCGATTGGGGCCGCCAAAGTTTTCCGCTTCCAAAAAACCTCAGTTTGCAGCTCTTAGACGATGTGATAGCGAATTTCCCCGGTACCATTCGGGTAGCCCGCGATTCCTTCGGCGAACCGCAAGCCATGTTCTGCAGCCTGCCTCTTTACAATCAAACTCTAGCTCTGTTGGAATGGTACCATCCCTTGTTGGTGAAAAACCTGCTGGATCTGGAGCTCGGCATTACCCAATGCTCAGTTCACGATGCTACAGCCACATACATGGTTTTGGTCGGAACCAATACACAGCAATCTCGTTATACAGCCCAAGAACTCATCGGCGCTATGGTCCGCGATCAGTTTACCATTAGTGCCGGACTCAGTTCGCTGCTCTTAGTCACAAACCCTGACCTAAAAGATTTTGCCCGTTCGCTAGGATTTGTTGGCCGCGTCTTCTCGGTAACCGACGACTCACCGGCAGACGAGGAGTTATTTATACTCGATATGCGCCATGGGAATTTCGCGACCTGGATGAGTCACATCATCGGCATTAGCCCGGTATCGAGAGACATCAACCCAACTGATCTCCAAGAGATATTGTCGAATCTTCACAATCCTAACATCTTGTCCCAATCATCGCTGGCAACGTTGTTAGGAATGGACGGACTTACGCTGTCCCAACACATTTACAAAGAACTTACCGCAGAGTCCGCGACCAGTCCGTTGACAGATCGCGATTGCAAAGTGCTCCGCACTACATATCTCCCCCATCGGTCATCATCGACTCAATGTGCAGCAGCACTGCACATCAGCCGGGCTACCTATTACCGGTACCTTAACGATGCTTTGACCCACCTTAGCCTGCGCTTTCAACAAGCGATAAATTGAGACTTTTTTGAGACACCAAACACCAGCAAATGTATTATGTTTATTTTGAGCCTACACCAAATGATAATGACATCATTGATGATAATAACTAAACAGAAGAATCAGGAGACCTTACGGGTCGCCTGATTCCATTTATTTGTCCTCTATAGTTTTAGCAAGCGTAGTGCCAGCGGCTTGGCTTTGGCGCAGCGCGTCCTCTACCGCATCTACAATGTGTTGATATCCGGTACATCGACAAAGATTGCCGCTTAAAGCCTCACGAATTTGCTCCCGCGTCATTTCTTGTTGTTGATTCAACAAATATGAAGCGGTGACCACAAACCCCGGTGTGCAAAAACCGCACTGCAACGCGTGATGATTGATAAAAGCTTGCTGCACCGGATTGAGTTGTCCCTCGGGGGCCAATCCCTCCACCGTAGTAATCTGATGTCCCGCCGCTTGCATCGCCAACGTCAGGCAGGAGCGCACCGGTTCACCATCCATTAACACGGTACAGGCACCGCACACTCCATATTCACACGCCAAATGCACTCCTGTTAAATCCAGTTGGTTTCGCAAAACATCAGCCAACAACCAATGCAGAGGGGCGTCCACGGTTACCGCCCGTCCATTGACTTCAAATTCCACCGTCATGCCCATGCCTCCTTCGTCCCCACCGCCCTAGCATAGGCCTGGCCAATGGCCTGTGTCATCAGTTCGACAGCCAAACAGCGTCGGTAGTCGCCGCTGGCCTGCACATCGTCGGGAGGATCAATGAAATTTTCTAATTGCTGAGCCGCTTGAGAAAAATCCCGGAGGGTCCGAGCGCCCTGTAAAGAATCATTGACGGCTGGGCATGTGATCGCATTAGGAGCCACTCCACCTGCTGCACACTGCGCCTTGGTAATGGTTCCCCGTTCATCCACCGTAACCACCGCGGCAGCTGAGGCCAAAGCAAAATCCCCATGGCGCCTGGCAAATTCGCTGATGGCATATCCGGTATTGCTCGCTAAACCCGGAATCTTTACTGCGGTAATTAATTCGTTTGGCTCCAATATCGTCATGTAATATCCCAAAAAGAAGTCCCCAATGGGGATGCTGTGCTCTCCCTCAAAAGATCGGACAATGAGAGTACTATCAAGAGCCGTAAGCACTAATGGAAGTTCCGCGGCTGGATCCGCATGCGCAATAGAACCGCCCAGGGTTCCTCGGCTACGAATGGCAAGGTGGCCAATATACTGAGCCGCCTCACTCAAGAGCGGGGCATGGGTTTCAATCAAGGGATGCTGCAGCAGTTCCCGATGGCGGGTTAACGCGCCCACGGTTAGTGTCTGGGTTTCGGAACACCAATCCACTCCCGTCATTTCCGGCAATCCGTTAACATCAATAAGGTAGCGCGGCTGAGCCAAGCGCATATTGAGCAAAGGCATTAAACTTTGCCCTCCCGCCAGAACTTTCGCCTGCACAAAGAT
>JAKAAL010000554.1 GCA_021802375.1 Bacillota bacterium
GTGTCGTCAGCTCATCCGCCAGATGACTCAGACTCTTCGAGGTCCACAGTAAGGGCGATTCCGGATCCCCTTGTGTATCCGCTTCCACCAGTTTGCGTAAGGCAGGAACCAGATCCGGATAAATCTCGGTAATCTCCTTACGGCCGCCGCCGTGGCGGCGGATTCTCTCGGCCGGAAGAGCCACGTCACCGCGCAGTTGTGCGACGCCGAGTTGTAGGGTATCCATGGCCAGCCCCGTGATCCCCCGAACGGCACTGTGACTGCCTGCTCCTAGCGACAACGCCATCGCTGCCCCTACGAGCCGAGTGGACTTCTCATCGAGATGGCCGGCTAACAGTTCAAACATCCGACGATAATGCTCTCGCTCCGCCTCGTTCCAATCAAAAGCCTGCATCGTGTTCGCTCCCTTGTTAGAGTTTCCCAACGCAGCATAACAAGACGTAGAGCCAATGTCCAGCAAATGTTCCTATTCGTATGTTGTAATTTCAGGTCTCCTTTGTGAAAATCGCCACGCGATCTCCCGACTCCGCGCCGAGAAATTGTAATAGAATGTGGCGCGCTTCTTCGTACGCTGCGGTGGTCACCCGCGACTTCAATCCGGTCCCTCGGTGTACACTCGCGTACCAGATCAACGATCGATCGACCGTATCCCGGACACGCACCAGAGAGGGCGTGCTGGCCGCATTATCCATGTTAATGTACGGGACCCAGCCTCCATCCCGAATCGGCACCTGCTGGTCCACACCGATCACTTGTCGGCGCCAGTCGCCGGTCGTGGTGGTGTCCATGTTTCCAACCTCCTCTCCTAAAGGCCCCCTCCGAGGGTGAAGAATACCTCTCTTTAAGGACGCCCCTAAAGAATGTACTCAATATTCCCTTCGCGCTGCAAAAAGTAGTCGCGAAACGCCTCTTTCATAAAAGCCGCCACCGGCCCTTGCAACGGCACCTGACTCCGGTTCCCGCCAAAGATGGTGTCTGCTTCGATATAGGCCGCCTCCTGATCCCCCATGTCCATGACACAGAGTACTTCCGGCACAAACGAGTGAGAAACGGACTCGGTACGTAAGGCTTGCGCCACATTCTCCACAATGATTTTCGCGCCACGCATAGCATTGTGCGCCATCTTGGGTCCCGCCATTTGGACCATGTCGCCCGTCGCATAAATATTGGGATATTTTGGGGATCGCAAATGGTCATCCACAACCATAAATCCCCCGTCAGCACTCAACCCACTCCCTACCAACGCTGACGGTCCCTGATACGCCGGCATGAGAAAGGTCAATTGACTCGGGATCGGGGAACCTTCAGCAAATCCCACATGCGACGCCGCGACTTCCGTGATATGCCGATTCACGTGCAGGTGAATGCCCGCGTCTCGCAATTGATCCGCAACGAAAGTTTGTACGACGGGGCCTCCCGCAAGGAATGGTACCGATTTGGCCGTGACATAATGGATCGTACTCTGGTCCCTGAGACCCCGCCGGCGGAGTGAGCGTTCAAACTGAAATACCATTTCTAACGCGGGGCCTTCGCATGGGCTCTCCGGTGCCACTCCAGCCACAAAAGCCCCCCCGCGAAACGCCTCAATCGCCTGACGTAGGTGCAGGGCCATGTCTAACGTCTCCAATGAATACCCGTGGGCTCCAAATCCTGAAATCTTCTCGTAGGCAAAATGTGCTCCCATCGCCAGCACTAAATAATCATAGGCCCATGATGTCTCGGAACTACGGATCGTGCGCTCCACGGGGTCAATGTACTCCACCTGCGCAGGAATAAACTGTATGCCCGCTTTCTGACAAAGCGCCGGCAGGGATAGCCCGATACTCTCAGGCTTAAGCCTACCCAACGCTACCGCTGGAAAAGCCGCCCGTAGGTCAAATCGTTCCGTTGGGGCCATCAAAGTAATATCATGCGCCGGGCCCACCACGTTCCGTAACGATTGCGCCGCCACAATGCCGCCAAATCCGCCTCCTACGACGATAATCTGTGCCATTATCCATCCTCCTCGTCCTATTGCCTATTTAGAATATCCGCTAGGGTGTACGCTAGCCCTGGTAGCCATGACCATGTCGATGTCTCACGATCGAGCCGCCTGTTGGGCGGCGTGCCAAACCGCGGACCGGGAGACCTTCATATCCGTGGGTCTCGCCGCAAAGATAACCTGTCCGTTTCTCGCAAATGCCAACCTCCCAACCGTCCCCCGCGTCGGAGCAACAGTCGTCGCCCACACCCACCCCCCGAGTCCCAGCACGATGGCCGCCGCCCCCACAGTCCCGACCACTCGCATTCTTCGTGGTCGATCCATTTACGTGCCTCCTCCCATAGGCTTGCCCGCGCTGTTCGTGTTCACCGACGCCATGTGTCCCGGCGTCCTTATAGGCCCCTCTTCCACTAACTGAAACGACTCTCGACGGCTAAGAAAGGCCGCCACCACGATTAAGGCCAGCACCGGAGCCATCTGGGGGTCCGTTCCGACCCCCCCCAAGACCCCGAAATCTTGTCCCGCCCACCACATTAGAAATAAGGCCACGAGGGTGGCCCCCCTCGTGAACATGCCATAGGGCCGCAGGACCCACAAAAGGCCCAGCACGAGCATACTCAAACTCACCACGCCGTTCGCGATGCTATTATAGGGAGCCACCCATGCCGCAAGGTGATACAGAGGAATAGATATCCAACCCGGTTGGGGCGTTTGCGCCGCTAACCGAAAAATCCCATTGAGTTGCGTCCAAAAAATACTGGTGGGCCAAGCCTGGAACACCGCCCCCATCACCCAATACACCGCCATGCCCCATCCTACCCAGCGGGACACCTCACCCGACCGCCACTTGCGGTCGGGCAATAACAAGAGAACCGCCGCCAGCATGTAAAGCAACGCGGACCCCGGGTCCCCGACTAACCACGAAACATACCGAGTAAGGAGCATCCCCCACCCTTCCCCCCAGGTCCACACCACCGCGCCCCATAAAAGGGTCATCCAAAGAGCCCAACGCCCCCATGGACGATTACGGCCGACGAGCAGTAGCACCCCGATGCCGAGTTGGATCCACACTGCCATTAAGTTGGCAAAAATCGGGGCATTCGACCAGGCTTGAATCCCTGCCCCCAGGACGGGAATGAACCAGTGCGGTTGCCCCGGCAGCAGCGGAGCAATGACCATTTCCAAGAAGGCACTGTTGGGCATGGCCGGTTGCAATTGGAGCAATCCATCGAGGATCCAGAAGAGGCCAAGCCCGATATAGAGAACGCGATACGCGCGACTCCGACTTTCCAACGGGGTATCCACCGTAGGCGTAGGTCGTCCCTCATCCAGGAAACGGATGAGCCACAAACCCCCAACCGCCATCACGAGGGTGCCAATCACCACGAGTGCGCTCAGCCCGAGGTCATGGTAAAATTGGCCCGTCACGCGGGCACTAATCATGGAATGGAGCGGCATATTCACCTTCTGAGTCTCCCCCCTCGCAACTGACAGGCAGTAGAATAGCACTAAAGGGCATCACCGGTGTCACCGGTGTGTCACAGAATGGTCACAATCCGTGGGCACATAATTTTCGACCCCTTTGGATTACCGGGCAAGGGGCATCGGGTCCAGCGTACGTATAACGAGGATGCTTAACGCAGAGAGGTGGCGGGGAGAACTGTCGTCAGCCAGACGACGCATCTCGTAGTAACCCACCAAGCCTTCGCCCCCATGTGGGCCCTCACTCTAATTGGCATGACATGAACTCTCCCGCCTTGCCATCATTGCGCGAAGGTTTACTTGACATCGTGTTTTTGGCACCGAACCTATGATGTCCGCACTGTCAGCGAAGCATCCTTAGAGACGGTCAAGCGCTTAGATTCAAAGAACCAAAGAAAACCCTCACACACAATGCGCCCAAGACGCCCAGCCCGGGATGGGATGGGAGTTAAGCGGACATTATGTTCAACCCACGTGAATGGCGACAAATCCGAAGCGAGTAAGAAAAGCGAGCCAACACAGTGATGGACCGTATCGACAAAAGTCTTGGGCCCGACCGAACCGAGGGGGGACCGTGGATTCCCGGGTTCGTGTCCTCCGCACTATCGACCGCCAAAAACACCGCCGACCATCCCGGCCATACTGGCCGTCATGAGTGCCATGGCGGTATGGGATCCGTGAATCCCTACAATCGCCGTAGTGATCCCCCCGAGAGACCCTCCCAGCGTGCCGCCCACCATGGTATCCATGGTCGAGACACCAAAACCTTCACCCCCAACGTGATGCTGAGAACCACCAGG
>JAKAAL010000555.1 GCA_021802375.1 Bacillota bacterium
GTCTGTTACGTCGGCAATAAAGCGTACGGCCGGCACTGCCCACAGCGGCTGCTTCACATGCCACTGCTTGAGGATGCCGGAACCGAGAGCAAAACTTGTGGTCGGTAGCACGGCGATAATCGGTTTTTTGGTCCGGTAATGAACGGCTGGTTCTCCGCCCCAGGGAAACTGAGCCTGGGTGGTACTAAACACCCCGCTAGCCGCCTCGCGGGCTAAGGGAATATCCAAGGCCTCTTCCGGAACCCAATCGTCCATGCCGGGATATCGCATGGTCATCGTCCGGGGGAAACGCTCCAAGGCGGCCGCGCCGGCCAACCAGCGCTCCAGTAGCCAGACATTGTCGCGTTGAGGCGCGGCAATAGGCGTTTGCATCTCAAACTCCACCGCCAATCGTGTCACCGTCATACGCTCAGCATCTCCTTATCCTCTGTGATGGGAGGGGTATTCCAAACTACGCATCAGGCCGCCCGAAGCCGGTAGCGCCCACCGTATGACACAGGGCGCTGCCGGGTAGGCGTGCCGGCGCGGCATTATAACGCGAAAAGACGATTAATCAGATCAAACAAGGGTTCGGGGTGCTCCATAACGTCTTTCGGCAACACGGTGCGGGCGTTGGCAAAGTCCGTAAGCAACCGGCGCATCGCGGCATCGTGAGCGGCGAGCCATTTTTCGAACAGCGTCGCGGTGGGAAAACTGTCGGACGGAGGATAATGGTTAAACTCCACCAGACCAAACCCCCGGTTGACGTGACTGCCTAAGGTCACCTGGTTCTGGGCGTTCACCCAGTGGTCAAAAGCAAACCGCACCGTGCTGCGCACCAAATCGTCCGCTGCGCTGTCAAATTGCAGAGTAAAAGCCAAAGGTGTACCCGACGGAATGTACTCAAAGGTATGAGGCACGGGCTGAAATCCGGCAATAATTTGAGTTGCGGGATCGTCGGCCTTTTGACGTTCTTTCTTAGGCTTCTGGCGATAATAAGGTCCCATGGCTTCAGGATGGCGATAATAGGTGATACTGCGGTTGGAAGCATTATCGGCGGCCTTGGCCAAGCAGTCCGACAACTTGGCAACCGACGGCACCGTCAACGGATCGGACGAGTCACGGTAGCGATGCCAAATGGGCAACCCCTCCACAAAGGGCAATACAAAACTCCATGCCGTCCATGAGGGAAAAAAGGTGCCTCCCAACGTAAAGCCAAACGCGCCGAGTAAGGGGAAACGTGACGGCATATCCGCAATCCGGTCGAAGTCCTTCACACCGTCCATCATTTGGCCAATATTCGTGTCGCCGCCGTTCATCATCAGGTAGGTCAAGACCGCGCCGGCCGGGGAGCGAAAATCCGTCAAACGAAAGCCGTAACGATGCAAAATAGTGAGCCATAAGGCTTCACGCAATTTATGCACGACGGATTCTGCCGAGATAAACGGCACCTCGGTTCTGATCCCACTGGTTCGGTCAAGATGCTGCATTGTGCGCATTCCCACGGCTTTTTTGGGGGCGTCTTTACTTCCACCATATTGATAAGGCTCGCTGTCGGTTTGGTTCAGCGGCTGCAGGGCCTGCAAAGTAAATAAATGCGTTTCGTCTGTAAACATTAATAAAACCCTCCTCGAATAAAATCAACATTTCCAGTCATAAAAGAACCCCGGCAGAGACCGGGGTTCAGCGGTTGAGCTATCGCCAATTAGCTGACTAATTGGGATCGGGCTATCTGCTTCAATGCTTTAATCATGGATTGGCGATCCCAAGCGGGAAATCCTGGCCATGCGGCGAAATGCGGTCCCAACTGGCGGTACACACCCAAATACTCATACACCATATGCTGAATATGGCCTTCGTCGGGCATCGTGAGGGGAGAACGACGGGTGCGGGAGGACGGCGCCGGCGCATGGTCACGCGACCATTCCCGGACCCATGCCGTAAAAGCCTGGGGCAAGGTCGCCAGGCGTTCCGACGAGACGGACAGCCAGTACGTGCCGCGGGCGCCGTCACGATCTGTTAACGGAAAAACAACCGTTTGCGGATCCCAGTTAATCGGGATGGGTACGCCCCATTTGTCATGATTTTTTCCCGGGCCCGCCACGGCCCGAAAAATCAGCGGGCGTTCTCGCGGTAGTTCCCAAATAGCGGCACACGACGTCCAAGGTATCTCTTCGCGCAGAGGCGTCCAATAAAACGATAACGGCGCGGAAACGTGGTCCGCCGAGTCAAACGCATGATCCATCACGCGTGTGGATAACATCAAGGTACAAGCCAGGCAGTAGACGACCGCCGCCGTCGTGTGATGACCAAAGAGGGTAAAATCCGTATCGCCACTGGTCACCGTGGGATCTTGTGCGTAAATCAGCGTTTTTTCCCATTTGATGGGAATGTTGTGGTCGTGTCCGCGAGCTCGCGCTATTTCCAAATTGCCCCAAAGCAAAGGGTTGTTTGAAGAATGCGTCACCCCACACGCTTTGCAACGATAAGTCTCTGAGTAATGAAGAGCGGGATCGATTTGCAGAGCGCGTCGTGTAAGGTCCCACCGCTCAGCAAACGTCTTGCCCTTGTATGGATGAGGATTTTGCAGCAACACCGGCCAGCGGTTCCGCAGATACCAAGTGGCAAAAGTGTCATCGGGTGTACAACGCGGGTCTTCAATAATACGAGGCGCAGATACGAGCGTAGAAATAGCCATGGTCGATCTCCTTATTCTTAGATTTTTCGAAGATGTTTACCGAAACAGGGCGTAAAGCCCCCGGTTTCAGCCGTGGGGAGGTTCAGGGATCCAAGGGGTCACACTTTCCCAATACTTCCCAAGTTCTCTATAAACACTGCGGGCCTGAGAATCATAGGTGCATGGGTATTGGTTTCAAGTTTCAACACCTCATAGGTTCTCTATAAACGTCCGGCATGTTCCCGGCCGGAGTGCATCCATCGCCGTTTCAACACCTCATAGGTTCTCTATAAACCCGGTAACCCCGCATGAAAGCAGGCTTCGGGGAAAAGATCCAACTGGGGATAAAGTACCACATCCTGCGGCAAAACCCAGTAAACGCCCACAGCGTGGGCGTTTCCAGGATCGGAGAGCTGTCGTCGATCCCCCGGGGTTTTTGCGCTACCGGAGGTCGACGACACCATCATCAGTCCACCCCGCCAAACTTGCGGAGGCATCCAACGTTAACACACCTAATCCCGCCGTATTAAGCAGCCCCAATCCCAGCGTAAAAATCACATCATACACCACGGGCGGCGCAGAAATCACGAGAGACTCTCGCGGTTGAAAAGCTGCTATAGGATGCCCATAAGGCTGTTGGAATCGCGCACGCCACCCTCCGGAAACCACACAGCGAATCGACTGGGCGTCGATCGGAATATCGCGAAAACGCTCAGCCTTGTGAACCAGATTTTGGCTTAATAAGTTCAACCAATCGGAATCGCGAGCCCAGGCTGGATGGGGCTTGACATCACGAGGGTGTCGCAAGGCAATCGGGTAACATGACGCAGACGAGAGAATTAATGGATGAGTCGTCGACCACACAGGTTCCGGATAGGGCACAACAGCCGTTACCTGCCAGGACACGGAACCTATCAGCAAAGGTGTGTGCATAGCGCCTTGCTCAAACGCGGCGGCAATAGCCGGATCAAAAGTACCGAAAGTTAATGCTGCAAATGGCGTGTGGGGTGTATAACCCCGACTGTCAGCATGACCCGCCTCAAATTGCAACGGACTCACGGCAAAATTCTTCAACGGATGAGCACGATGCACAACGTCGCCTAATGCACAGTCTTGGCGTAAAATGCGATAGATCCATCCGGTATAAGCTGCACCAGTGTTCCACGGAATCGGTGGTAAAGATCCCGAGGATTGATCAAGTGACGATTGAGCAACTAAAGAAACTAAATACTTCATTTTTTTCACTCCCTTAAGAACTCTATAAATTCGTGTCTATCAGGCCACTCACCCACACCATACCGCCCGCGGCTGCGGGCGGAACAGGCGCCATCAATGCGGGAGTGCCAGAGTTTTTTGGCGCATCATTTTCTCAATCTTATCCTGAATCTCCGCATTCACCGTCGAATTTTCCGCATCCTCGTTACTGCGGGATTTTCCCGTCGAATTAAACGGATACGGCGTATACACGGCCGGACGCGCTCCATCGGGTATCGCCCACCGTTCGCGAATCGCCCGTTCCAGGCGGCCCGGACTGACCGGTTGGCCTTGCTGTTGGCGCCATCGGTACACTTGAAGCTGATCTCGGATGACGGTAAGCGGATGTTC
>JAKAAL010000556.1 GCA_021802375.1 Bacillota bacterium
TCCGATCTCATCTGTTCCACCGTCAGATCTTGTTGAGTGGGAAATCCGGTCGTGTGTGGCCGCCGCACAATATTACGCAACCAATGCCAATAATACGTAGCAAGCCCTCCTTTTTAGCGTTATCGCGCCATATCAGGCAATACCTCTAACCATCCCATCCAGCCACGGTGTAGTTAAAGCTCGCTTCGATTATCGGAAAATCTTGCAGGATATTCTTATTGGCCATGGCCGGAGGGACCACATACCAGTTGCGAGCCGACGGTGTTGCCATATCTAGATGCTCTATCGTCAAGTTACAGGGATTAACCACCACGCGATATACCAGAAGGCCACGAGGTGCTTCCACAATTCCCACGCCCACTGCAACGTCGTCAGCAATTTCGGATTGCTCTTCGAATCCACCCAATGAACGAAGGGCATCCGGGTTCCATCCTCCGATAAGGCGCCGTAGAAGCCCCAAACTTTGTTGGAGTTCAATGGCCTTAACAGAAAATCGGGCATACGAATCAGCCCCAGATTCCAACGGAGGCGCCAAGTCGGTTTCTGCATATCGCAAATAAGGACGGATGATCCGCATATCGCAGGCCCGTCCAGAAGACCGTCCTGTCGGCCCCACCGGTCTCACAAATTCTATCGTGGTTTTGGGAATGGTTCCCGCTCCGTGTAACCGATCCAAAAATGACGTCGTATTCTCCAGTCCATCGTGGATTCGATGAATATCATCTAAGATTTCAACTATCTCGTGTCCGATCATTGCGGCGTTTTCTTGGAAAAACGATTTTGGCAGGCGAATCCCCCCTATTGCCAAGACGTCTCTAAGATACCGGTGGCCAAACAGGCGAAAATTCAAACGCAAAATCGATTCTTTATGGTGGAGATATTCCATCTGGGGCACTGGAAGTCCCGTGGACACGGAAAGCGCGGCCAAATCTCCCAAATGGCTGTAGCTCCGCTCCAGTTCGGCCATAATCATTCTCGTGAGCGTCACTTCCGGGTCGACCCCTATCTGCAGCGCATTCTCCACAGCAAGACAATACGCTAACCCGTGCGCAAACGCCGATGTCCCGGTTACTCTCTGTGCTAGCCCCAGCACGTCGGCCAACGCCTTTCCCTGACTCAGTTCCCGAATATGGCGCTTCTTGAACCCATTCGCCAACTCCAGGTGGATGATTTCGTCTCCCATCACATGCAGCCGATACATCAAAGATTCAGACACATCTGCACGCACCGGGCCCAGCGGGTATAAAAAGACGCCTTTTCCGTGAACACGCCTTTCGACATGTTCTTCGCTGTTCCACGACAACGCGGGCAAAGTATCTTTTAATATTCGTTCAGCTGCAAGGATATCCCCGGCTCCAAAGTGGGATGGCCTAGGTACTTCCGATAAATCGCCGGTCAGCCGCCACTCATGTAATATCCCCGTGGTTGGGGATAACAGCAACGCAATTAACTGGTCGAGATGTCCTGTCAACAACACCACATCATGATCTTGTCGAAGCGCGACCAGACGTTTTTGCCAGTTATTGGGGTTGTCTGTTTGCTCAACAACATGCGGACTTTGAGCTTGCAATAGTGTCGCCACAACAAAATACCTCCCGAATTCCTGGGTTATATCGGACTTTTCAACAGTTCATGCGCTAAATGATGCCAAAGGGGGTGCACGACCAGTGGCATCCCGACTCCCCCCACAAGGACGAGCAGTGCCAACACCAAATTCGGTGCCACCAGTGCCCAAGGTTCCCTAATTTTCGCCAGCCGGTCCTGAGTCCCCGGTACCCAAAGCCAATTGGGGATGCGCAATGCAATCCCAGAAAATATAACTATCAACAAACCCACCGCGATAATATCGGGGATCCGGTTACTGGCAGACTGGAATCCGCCCACCAAAATCAGCCATTCGCTCCAAAATGGGGCGAATGGCGGCAAACCCACGATCGCGGCGGATCCAAGCGCCAGCATGCCCCCGGTCCATGGCGTGCGTGCCAAAAGCGCCTTAGCTCCTTGGGTCGACTCGGACGTGTGGTACAAAAGGCGCACCGTGCCGGCATTTTGAAACAATAAGGTTTTGCTAGAGGCATGGGTCCAAATATGAAACACCGCGCCTACTAGAGCAATACCGCCAAATCCTATCCCCAGGCTGATAAGTCCAATGTGCTCAATACTGGAATACGCCCACAATCTTTTCAGGTCCGTCTGAAATGCGACAAACGCGGCTGCCACTAACAATGATAGCAGTCCCAAAATAATTAACCCGTCTTTCAAGTCTTGGGCCGGCACCGTAGGGGTTAAAACACCGAACAGGTGGTATACAATGACGACAGCTCCCGCGAGCTTCAACCCAGAAAGCAATGCAGAAACCGGAGCTGGGGCTTGACTGTGGGCGTCAGGCAACCAGGTGTGAAATGGTGCGAGACCAGCTTTGGTTGCATAGCCAATCATCGCCATATAAGCGCCAATTAAGATCCACCGCGCTTTTTCCATATGATGACCAATTGCCGTCCAAGTAGCATAGTCCCACTGACTGATCGGATGGCCGGTAGCCGCCAAAGCCACCGCCGTGCCCACCAAAGCGGCCAAACCGCCCGCTTCAGTCACCAAAAGATATTTCCAGGCCGCTTCAATCGCGCCCCGATCCCTGGGCGTTCCAACCAGAAACACGGAACTCAAGGTTGCTGCTTCAATTCCCAGCCATAACCACAAGAAGTTGGTCCAAATCGCAACTGCCACTAGCGACGCGATAAAGATCAGAAGAAGACTGCCATACTGTTTGATTTGTGCGTCGTTCCAGTGCAAATGTTTCGCTTCCGCCCGTACATACGGCTCAGAAAACCATAGCGCTATCACCGAAATTACGGCCACAACCAAGTAAAACCACGTCGCCAAAGCATCGGGCAGGTGCCACTGATCACCTGCTAACAAGGCCAAAGAAACGACCAATACCCCGATAGCCATTCGCTCCAACCATATGGCCCATGATGCCGGCATTACCAGAACGAACACCGCAAGGACAACCAACACCACTACTGGTAGTGCAAGCGAAATGCTCATCACCCTGTCAACTCCTCTACATCTCTGACGTCCGTCGTATGCAGCAGGGTGAAAATTTTACGCGATAGCCACGCGAGTAAAACAGCGATAGCCAAGGCGGCCAGTTCCATGCCCACCCCTGCGAATTCCGGAAGCGGCCCAGCCACGGATACGGCCAGGACACCGGAAACGGTGTCCAAACTCAAGAGTGCCCAAGAAAGACTCCAGGTTTCATACCGCGCCGAAAGATGAATGAAACTTATAAACCAAGCCCCTATTAAAATCCCCGACATCAAGGGGCGAGCCAGCCCGGGCACCTCACCTAGAGCCAGTCCTGCTGCAGTGACGATTGCGGCTACCATCAATAAAAAGGCCATACCTACTGCGCTTTTCGCTCCATAGTCTTTGGACGCCACTTCGCCGTGAGAAGACAGAATCCGCGGGATAACGATTTCTTTGATGGCCAGTACCAACCCGACATCAAGCCACAGCCATGGTTCATTATTAAGAGCCAGAACCGCCAATAGACCTGCCTCTCCCACCGCCTGCAACCGATAACTGGCTTGGGCCGATCGATGAGCCTTTACCAACAACAAAGATATCGTCATAATCCAGATTAATGAAGCGAACATTCTCCCTAATAACTGTTCTGTCATCACCCGGTATCTCCCTCTGCAACAACATGTTTCTTGGTACGGCAAAGTTCCGCGCAACCAAATGTGCCGCTACCGTTGCTGTCGTTTAAATGCCGATCCCGATAGCCGCGCTAATCGCACCGACGAAAGCCAGCACGACGGCAGCAGCTAGAAAATCCACATTCCGAATCAGCCGTAATTTAGCAAACCCTGCCTCAATAGTGACCAGTATCAGCCCTGCCGCAATAATTTTTAGCGCCACCAAAAACATGGCTAAGAGTATCGCCATCGGAGCTAGTGAGGTGGACAATCCCCATGGGGTCAGCAATACATTCATCATGATGATGTTTAACACCAAAAATTTCATCCACCCTCCCCACTCGTAAAGAGCCAAGTCTTGGCCGCTGGACTCAAAGGTCCGCGCAGGATCAATCATCGAGAGTTCTTGGCTCGATGAGGGATTGTCTACAGGAATTCGGCCTGTCTCCGCAATCAGCAACATAAACCAACCGGCCACTACCAATATATGGGCCGGGCTCAAATTCCACGGTGAGTGTGCCAATGCCTGATTGACAACAAATGGAATGGTGGATGA
>JAKAAL010000557.1 GCA_021802375.1 Bacillota bacterium
ATTTCGCGATCGGGAGGTCCCCGATGATATGCCCGTATTGCGTTGGTCCTTACCTTGGCACGGATCAGCCCTAGACCTGGTGGCTCGAATGCCAGAGATGGCCAGTCGCGCAGAAGCCAAACGGCTCTTACAGCAAGGCGGGATCTCGCTCAACGGGGATCGTTTGCTGCTCTCTGACCAAGTGGACATCTCTCCGGGCGATTGGATTAAGGTGGGCAAACGGCGATACTATCGATTTGGCCAGGCGTAAGCAGAGAAAGGGTTTGGGATTTTCATGGTAGCATTTGAGGAAGAAGAACTCGGCTGGCAGGATATGCACGCTGGGCAATTAGAAGCCGCTGAGGATCACTTTAGGCGCGCCCTAGATCTTGATCCTATGCGATCGGGCTCGTTGGTCGGTTTAGGGGTTGTATACCTAACTTGGGGCGATCTGGAGGACGCAGAGGAGTTATTTCACCTGGCCTTGCTCCAAGCCGAAGAAGATCTACCAGACGGCCTGCGACCAGGATCGACGCATGAACCCCTGCTCAAGCCTTACCTTCGCGCCTTATACTACCTAGCTGTGACTTCAGTGCGCCAAGGGCGCTGGCAAGAAGCCGAGGTGTTTTTGCAGCAGATGCTCACCTGGGACGCCGAGGGCATGGAAGGTGAAGCCTTCCCCCTCTTAGCGGAAGCCTACCATCGCTCAGGCCATTTGGAAGAGGCGGCGTACTATTATGAGCGGTCTTTGGACCGCGACCCCTGGTCCTGGTATTCGCTGGGTGCGGTATACCTTTCCCTGGGCGACGTGAGCTCCGCGGAAACGTTGCTGCGTCAGGCATTAAACCAGATTCCCGAAGTGGGTCAGTGGATCATGCACTTTCCTAAGGTGGTTCCTTTACCTAATGGTACCCTCGTGGACGAGGCCTTTCGCCAAGCCGTAAGCTATTTGGTGGACCATATTGACCTCTGGCCAGAATCCTCGCGCAAGGAGTTGCAGGCCATTGGTGCGCGCCTGGTGGCTTCCGTTTAAGTCAACTGCCCCGGCCTGACGGCGGGAGCGTGTGAAAGCTCCTGAGTGGATCCGCTTAGGCTCCGCGGATGTGGGGCTCCGTTCGGTCAGTCATGACACCCTTGGAGGCTTCTGCAGTCTGAGGCTCTGTACCTAAAAAACCTTTGAATCAGGAAAGGGGGAAGGCGGAGACCTCCCCGGCCTAAAGGCTGGAGTCTGCGCCGCCGAATTCTCATGAACGACCAGCCGATCGCCATCGTCGGTGCCGGGGCGCTGGGGGCAGCGCTGGGGTGGGCGCTAACCCTGTCGGGCGTGCGAAACTTTCTCCTGATCGACCCCGACCGCGTCGAGCTGTCCAATTTGCCCCGGTTACCTTGGGCTCACGAAGGGGATCTCGGCGATTTTAAGACTAACGTGCTGGCACGGGTCCTGCGCCGGATGGGAGCGGGTCTGGTCAGCATCGAGGAATCGATAGCTTCCAATAACGTAGAGCGCCTGCTAAAGCCGTGTTCGATGGTGTTCGACGCGACCGACAATTGGCCAGCTCGAGAACTTTTGCAGACATGGTCGTTTGCCTCGGCCAAGCCCTGGATTTACTCGAGCGTTTTAGGGCTCGAAGGGATGACCGCTCTCTTTGACCCCGCCTCTGGTCCCTGCCTTTATTGCCTGTTTAGCCAAAATTTGATGCGCGGCCCACGTTGTTTTGAAGCAGGGGTCCTGGGGCCGATGGCACTTGCCGTTTCGGGACAAGCACTTCGACTTTTCCAGCTTTACCAGGCGGGGAGCTCCGAGCGTGGCCTGTATCTCCTCGACCCTCACGGTTGTCAGAGGATTTCGTGGCCAAGGTGGAGGTGCATGCATAATGCGAGTGGACTTGAGCAACCGTGAACTGGAACGGTATTCCCGGCAAGTGCTGCTCCAAGCCATCGGCTTTGATGGTCAGTTAAAAATCATGGCCAGCCACCTTGACGTGCGCGGCGAAGCTTGGGCGGTTGAGGGGGCCCTAGCCTATCTTGGAGCAGCAGGAGCAGATGTTCAAGACGATCGCCAAAAGGTGATGGAAGATAAGATCTTGGTGGTGCGAGCGGCAAGCCACATGTGGGCGATGGATGTCTTGCAGGAGGAACCCATGGCGGATCGCATCGTTCGACTAGGACAGCTGTGCACGAGAATATTGTTGGATTTGGCTCAAGGAGATTGACCGCTAATCTCGGAAAGAACATCTCATTCAAACATCAAAGAAGGGCGGGGATCGGGTGGCCTCAGATTGCGTGCGATTAGCTGTCGCCCAGGTGAATACCAAAGTGGGAGGGGTCGAAGAAAATCTGCAGTCCATGATTGTTCGCATTGAGGAGGCCAAGCGCCAAGGAGCCAACTTAATCGTGTTTCCGGAGATGACGCTCGCTGGCTATCCCCCTGAAGACCTTCTGTTCCGGGAGTCCTTCATTCGGCGAATGCAGATCGCCGCGGAAGCTATCGAGCCGTATAGTGATGAAGCGATGATCGTCTTTGGCTACGCGGAGGCGAAAGCTCAGTTGGCCAATGTGGCTGCCGTCGTCGCGGGTGGTCGGCGCGTGGCCACGCTGGTGAAAAATCGCTTGCCCAATTATGGCGTCTTTGATGAATATCGATATTTTGCCCCCGGAGATCGCACGGAGGTGATTGCCTTTGGACCGTTTAGCTTGGGGGTAAGTATTTGTGAAGACATGTGGTATCCAGACGGGCCTTACTTAGTACAGGCGCGTTCGGGGGCCAACCTCTTAATCAACATTTCTGCATCTCCCTATGCTCGGGGAAAGGGTGAGACGCGTGAACGCATGTTGCGGACCAGGGCCGAAGATACGGGAAGCTTTCTAGTGTGGAGCAATCTCGTGGGGGCGCAAGACGAGTTGGTCTTTGACGGCCGCAGCCTGGTGGTTGCGCCTGATGGTTCCGTGCTAGCCCGCGCGGCGGCCTTTGCAGAAGAACTTTTGTGTGTGGAGTTGTATGCCGGCGCGAGTGTCCATCGAAGGTGGTTGGATCCCCGATCGCGCGGACACCACTCCGCCATTCCCGTCCCTTCCATTATTACCGTACCCTTTCTTTCCCCGCCAAGTCCGAGGGCGCGTTGGAGCGAAGCCTCCATTGCCGAAATGCCTGGGGTCATCGACCAACTGTACCAGGCCCTTGTCCTAGGGATTCGTGACTATGTTCGAAAAACGGGGTTTTCCGATGTGGTCATTGGGATTTCTGGAGGGATTGACTCGGCCGTGACGGCAGCGCTGGCCTGTGAGGCCCTGACTGCCGATCATGTGCGGGGAGTATTCATGCCTTCGTCCATCACCTCGACTGAGAGTCGTCATGACGCCTGTGGCTTGGCTGAGAACCTGGGCATTACCCTTTTGGATGTGCCCATTTCAGAACCGATGACGGCCTATTTGACCTTATTGCAACCCCACTTTGGCACCCGGCCGGCCGATCTTACCGAAGAGAATTTGCAGGCGCGGATTCGGGGTGTACTGTTAATGGCATTATCCAACAAGCTAGGCTGGCTGGTTTTGACCACGGGCAACAAAAGCGAGATGGCCACGGGCTATAGCACGCTGTACGGAGATATGGCCGGGGGATTTGCGGTCTTAAAGGATGTGCTAAAGATGGAAGTCTTCCAGTTGGCCGAGTGGATTAACCGCGACCAGACCATCATTCCGGCTAACATTTTAAGCAAACCACCCAGTGCGGAGTTGCGGCCTGATCAGCGCGATGAAGACAGTTTGCCGCCGTATGCTATATTGGATCAGATCTTGCGTGGCTACATTGAGGACGACTTGTCCCCGAACGAAATGGTGGCTTTGGGCATGCCTGAACCCTGGGTGGCTTTAACGGTTAAGTTGGTCGATCACAATGAATACAAGCGGCGGCAAGCTCCGGTAGGCATTCGGGTGACGCCTAGGGCCTTTGGACGCGATCGGAGGATGCCAATTAGCGGGACGTTTTCGTAGGCACCGGCCGTTAGGAGGTCATTAGTCGAGGAGGAATGGGACGTGTCTGGTCACTCCAAGTGGGCAAATATTAAGCGCAAGAAGGCCAAGGTGGATGCCGTCAAGGGCACCGTGTTTTCCCGGTTAACCAAGGAAATCATGGCAGCGGCCAAACGCGGCGGGCCAAACCCGGATCTAAATTTCCGCTTGCGCCTAGCCGTCGGCCGGGCTAAGGCGGACAATTTGCCCCAGGCTAATATCGAGCGGGCCATTCGTCGCGCAACAATCAAGAGTAAGAA
>JAKAAL010000558.1 GCA_021802375.1 Bacillota bacterium
GATCTCAACCAAACCCGACAAATGGTTTGCTGATAGGATTGTATGAGGCGTTCAAGTAAAATCCCTTGAGATCGAGTCCGCAATCTTCGTAATGAAAGGAAGAGTCGTTTGAAAATAGTAGCCACAACCGGAGAATAATTGAGATACTATGGAGTTCCAGCAAGTTTACTAGTACCCGCTAGCTATGGTGGCATCGGTATTCTCTGAAGGCTCTAGTCTTCAAAATACACCCCAGAATATCTACAAAAACTTTCAAACTACAGAAAAGTAGGAACCTGTCAAATGTAGCTAGGTGAAGAGGGGTGCTTGGAGAAATTGCTATGAACATCTACTTAAATTACTGGAAGTATTCTATCTGGCGAAGTGATGCCCTTTGAAAGGAAAAAGAGGGAAGGGGAGGGGGAGAAGAAAGGGGGAAGCTCTCCTTGTGGTTTTGAGCGGGAGTACATGAGCGTCTTAGGACACGATGCATGTGCTACGATTAGGGATAGGTCAGCCTAAAAAGTGAGGGAATTTAATGTCACCGAACTCGGAACGGGAACGTATGCTAGCGGGCCAATATTATCGAGCCGCGGATGCGCAATTGACAAAAGAACGCGAAAGAGCACGCGAGATTACACGGCTCTTGAACCAAACCCTGGAAACAGACTATAAGGAGCGGCGACGCCTTCTCGGTGAACTCTTTGGTTCTTTAGGTCGCAATGTGAGCGTTGAACCACCATTCCGTTGCGATTATGGCAATAACATATATATTGGAAGTAACGTGTTCATCAACTTTGACTGTGTCATTCTTGATGTGTGCTCTGTCATTATTGGTGATTATTGCCAAATCGGGCCCGGGGTCCACATTTATTCGGCAACGCATCCATTGGATCCGGAGGAAAGGGCCCGTGGCTTAGAATATGGCAAGCCGATCGCCATCGGACAAAATGTTTGGATTGGTGGCCGGGCCATAATTAACCCCGGGCTCACAATTGGTAACAACGTGGTAATCGGCTCAGGATCCGTACTGACGAAGGATATACCGAATAACGTCTTAGTTGGAGGAAACCCAGCTAGGATCATTAAATCCCTGTAAATTCGCATCCACGGTATCACATGCTACTGATCAGTCTTGGAACTGCGTTCCGTAACCCTCTCCCTGTCGTAAACTACGCGTCCCAAAATGATTGTCTTGGAGACTTGGCTTTTATAGTCGAAAGGGTGGCCATTCCAAATCACCAGGTCGCCGTCTTTGCCGGGTTCTATCGAACCGAGGCGGTCACCCACACCGCACAAATCGGCAGGAGTTTGCGTCAATGCGCGAATAGCATCTGGTTCATCCATTCCTTCCCGCACGGCCAAAGCAGCACTGACCACCAGATATTGTTCAGGAACCACCGGATGGTCGGTAATGATTGATACTTTAATGCCGTTTTTGGCTAAAATACCCGGTGTCTTAAAAGTGCGGCCTCGAACTTCGACTTTCACTCGCGCCACAAGTGCAGGACCGCAGGAAACGGGAATGTTATATCGTAACAGTTCGTCCACGACCTTATAGGCTTCTGTTCCATGTTCAATGATATGATCTACCCCAAACTCTCGGCCAATACGAATGGCTGTCAAAATATCGTCCGCGGTATGAGCATGGGTACGCAGGGGAATTTTGCGGTTTAAGACAAGAACGAGCGCGTCCCAGTCGACGTTTTGCTTATGTTCTGGATCCTTTTCCAGTTGTCGTCCGTAATCTTCCGCATCATAAAAAGCTTGGCGCATGATCTTGGCTACACCTAAGCGTGTGGCCGGCATTTTCTGCCTGCTCCCATAAACGCGTTTGGGATTCTCTCCCATGGCACTTTTCATTCCCGACGGCGCTTTGAGAATCATTTCATCAATGGTCTTCCCCCAAAGTCGTAAGGTCGCACCTTGTCCACCAATCACATTCCCACTGCCGGGCGTGACCCACGCCGCCGTGATACCACCCTGAATCGCATCATCAAGAGCCCTATCGATCGTGCTAAAAGCGTCAATGACACGAACACCGGGCGTCACCGGGTCCGTCAGTTCATTACCGTCGGCGTTGTCACGTCCTTCGCCGTCATTGAACACGCCAATATGAGAATGGGAATCAATAAATCCCGGAAACACATATTGGCCAGAGGCATCGATGACTGTAGTTCCACTTGGAATATTAATTGATTGGCCAACAGCAACGATTTTTCCGTTATCATCTATCAGTATGGTCCCATGGGGAATAGCACCATGGGAAATCGTCTCCACACGTCCACCTGTGATTGCAAGCATATGCAATACCGCCTTTCCCTTTAAAATCAAAACTTTCATTTCATTATTAGACTTGCTACTGCGATTGTGCAATATGTACTGAGGAAGAATATGGTCATAAACAAACCATGGAAGTTAGAAAGATGCATGCGAAGAAACAAAAAGAGGGTGTTTGTTTTATAAGTTAACATAATCTCTCTTATCGGACTCACCTTCCAGAAATCGCTTTTATCTTACTGCCATGGCCTTCGATTGGCAATCCCTTTTCCCTTGTTTATTTCAATGGTTGGTGATATATTGTCTCCGATAAGATGAATACGAATGGGATCGTGATCATTCATGAGTAAGAATTGGATTCGGGTGTTGCAAATCGGTGGCATCATTGTGGCGATTCCTCCTCTCCTCGCTGTTGGGTATGTTATCGGTTCTCATCTGCAGATACATTGGGCCGCGTCCTCTCGGACCTCGGTTTCTCATGCAGCCCCGGCGTCTTCCTCCCCGTCATCCCCGAGCTCTGTGCTCCCTTCTCCTTCGTCGTCTCCTTCCATCTCTGTCCCGTCTTCCGCTGCGGCGGCCGCGGCTACAACTTCTGTGCCTTCTCCTTCTCCCTCATGGCAAACCCTGAACCTCAATCAATGGGGTACTGTAAGCCTCCCGAGCTCTTGGAGCGGCCCTCAACAAAACTCCGGTTCTAATGGAGGGACCACGCTGGACTGGGATGGGTCTGTCGGCACGTTCACGTTCTCGGTGCTTACTTATTATGGTGCCAACCATAACGTGTTGCTGCAAAATAGTCCCTTTGATCCCGCTGAGGCGTTGCCGGCAGGATGCTCGTTAACCGGTCATCCTCATTCCCGCGTATGGACGTTTTCCGGACCCCACGTCGCCGGTGACATTTTTACCACAGCTAGTTTATCGGGCGCTTATGTGGCGACAGTAAGCGATGCCTCTTCGGCCACTGATCAGCGTCTGTTGGATTCTCTCATTCTTTACGGCAGTGATTTCTCGTCTGCCGCATTATAAGGAGGTGTTCCGTTGTGGCCCGTGCCGAAATGACTCTCTTATCCATCGGTCTTATCGCTTTTGTTGGCATAGCCGTTTTTTCTTCCCACGGTTCTCGTCCTTCCGCCTCATTGAAGATAAAAACCCCACACCCTTTTTCGAAAGCCCACCCAATTGTCGGATTACGTCCTGCGCACTTGACGCCATTGCTACAAAAAGAAGTCACTTTGTTGGCCTACAACCCATCATGGGTTCAACGGGAATGGATGGCTTCCGATCGTCCGCCGCTGTTCTGGTCACCTCAGCAAAATAGTTATTACTTCGTTTCCCGGTTCAGCAATGAAGGCGATTACAATGTCGCGTTGGTACCCCCCGGGCCCTCCTACTTCACGATGCCTGATGGAATGTCCCAGTGGTATGGACGGCCCCTCCGTCCTTAATAATCGCACGATCCGCAAGCGGGAGGAAATAACGGATTAAAGCCATGCAATTGAGACTCTGCAATCGTGCCGCACGGAGCCGATACGTTAGTGCACACTATGTCATGGCCCCGGATCTCACTCATTAACCAAATCCACCATCCCACCCCTAGGTCGTTCGCCCCGGCACCGTTCCCGTTCGCAAAATCCGTTACCGTGTCCGGATCGGTGGTTCCGTAGAACCGGTCCGTCAAATTCGTCCAGTTGTCGTCCCCTTCTTGCACCTGATATGCCACGCAGTTATCGCAATATCCGCTCAGGGATACCTCAGCAAAAATGTCACTGCAATTTCCCGTAATGCCCACTTAAAACACCTCTTTGACAAAGATTTTCTCGATGATATTTTTCCGGTGATGATGACGCCGGGTTTCGCGTTGATAATGCGACCGATGATGCACACGCCGCTTTTCTTCTTTTCGATGATGCGCATGATGAGTGCGCGAATTTACAGGGATTTAATGATCCTAGCTGGGTTTCCTCCAACTAAGACGTTATTCGGTAT
>JAKAAL010000559.1 GCA_021802375.1 Bacillota bacterium
TCCGTCGCGATCTTGAACCCACGTCGCAACGGTTGATACGGAAGTGGGAATGAGCTCAAGAAGGCATGCCGTCTCAATGCGCAGGTCACGCAGAAGCTGTGGATCGTCATCGGCGGTGATTTCTTGGCCCGGCAACCGATACGAATGGCCGATCCCGCAACGGATCCACGAACCGAGTCCTCGGTGGAACAGAGTGCGAGCCGCAGCAGCATCCATCAGCACTCCGTGGCTAAAGTGGTGGCGCAGTCGATCTTCCGGCCAGGTCGCAACGAGGCCCTCATGCAGTGCCACCACGGGTGACTGGGCATCAAATTGTAAGCCGAAGCCGAGCAGCGACAACGGCATATCCCAGAGTCGAGGTTCCACCCCCGGATACCGCAGGCCTTCCGGCCACTGAAGCACGGGAACTCCTATGCCACGGAGTTCCCATGAGGCGTGAGTTATTACGGACGTTTTCTGGGCTTGCAAATGGGCTAGAGTATGGCGCAATACGGATTCTATCGCAGGGTCACGCAATTCGGTGCGTCCTCCGTAAGGGAAGATGTCAAACGTCAATTCGTTCATGCCGTAGGCCGCGCTCGCCAAGATTTGCAACCGAAGATACCGGGCGGATTTGTTCCAGGCCCCAAACGGGTAACTTTCAATTTCCGGGTAAGGAGGATGCTCTCCCACATGCTGCATGGTGCGGACAGCCAGCAAAGTCCCGCCAATGACATCCCGTGCATCGCCACCACTGTAATTGCCCAATGTGGGGCGCACGGCCGCAGTGGCGGCGACTGACAGTGCGTCTAACAGTTTTATCCAGTGCCGGCCTTCGAAGCCATGCAATTCCGGTGGAGACGACATCAGTCCCCACCGGGTGGCTGGGGACACGGCATGAACACGCCTAGCTAGCCGTCGAGCCAGCTGCGTGATCCCGTCATTGAGAGCCAGGCGCCAGGCTGAGATAACAGATGCGTCTTGTTCCACGAACACTGCGCGTAGTATGTCTTCCAAGGTTAGGGAACGCTGAAGCACCTGTCCCACTGCCGCGATGTGCAAAGGACAGAAGCAGGTCCAGTCAGCGGGAGGATGGTGATGATGGCGAAAGTCATCGTCAATCCATATCCAGTCCGGGGACAGCGAAGCATACCATGCGTACAGATCCTCGACGTACTGTTGCCAACCGCGATCTAAAGGACAGACCACATCCCAAATGGGGTGACCGTCGGATCCGACTTGTGGTTGCCAAGGAGAATCCTTTAACCAGGTGTCTCCCGTTCCGTGTCCCAGGGTGGCCCACACGTTGATGGCAATGCCTAAACGCTCCGCTCGCAGTGCGTGTACTGCCGGTTCCATCTGGGCTACCCAGAGGTGGGCCTGTTGGATTGTCTGTGGGCGGGAGTACCACTGCGGACCGCCGGTAAACAACATGACCGTGTCCATGGCGGTTCGCCGGCAAACGCTAACAAGGTCGGCTACCCGGGACGGCCGCAAATCAATCCGTAAGCATTGCATTCGTCTCATCCTCAAACGGTGGTTCGCTGGTACGCCCCAGTATCGCTGGCCGCACAGCGTCTTGATGAAAGGGCTTTAGCCGGATAGACCACCGCATTCTGTCGGTTTTCAACAGATGCTGGGGCAACGGTGGGGGGCCACAGCTGGCAATGCCTAATCCTTGTTGGCGGTAATCCAGATGCCAGATGACGGCATCCCGAGGAGACAGAAAGTGCCGGTGAGTCGCTTCTTCCAGATCCCGGGCCTCAAACCGCAATGCACTAAATTCCAAAGGGTCGCGTCGTATCGCGATAAGTCCCGGGCCATCCACAGCTGAGACGGCCACCCATTGAGTGTCGACGTGGTTGCCATTTTCTTGCGGAAAAATATAGGGGGTGTACAATTTCTCTACCGGTTCGCGAAAGAGTCCCTGGCGTTGTCCCTGCGCACTGTCCACGTAACTCTCTTGCGGTCCCCGGCCGCTCCACGTCACCTGATTCAAGTACCCGGGGAGGACCAGCTTGATTCCCCATCGCGGCAAGACCGGGGGCACATCGCCGTGGGGGATGGCATCAATGGTTAAGAGCACGTCTCCCGTGGCCCCCACTTGATACAGGTACACCACATCCAATCCCCAGGCCAAGGCTGGTGGAGCCAACCGGGCGGCAACGCGCCAGCAAACTTCTTCAGGGGAATGCCGCAGGATTTTCACCGAATTGATTCGCGATGCCAAGTGGTCGACACCCAGCCGCTTCCAGGTTTCTACAAAAGGACCGTCGTTATCCGTGGGAGCGCGCCACAAATCCAGTTGGGGTCCTTGGTGGAGCAGTGGTGTTCCTCCCCATGTCCACTCTTCGATAACGCCTGTGCGCCGGTTTACCGTTAACGTCCAGTCTGCTCCGGCCGTTTCAAATGTGTTGGCCATCTCGACCCAGTCCAGGGGGTGTACAGGTGTGGGCGGAACCGATTCAGGTCGGGGTAGAGACTCTTGATGCCATGCGACTTCATGGCCGGCGTCTGCCCAGTTGGTGCGCTGTGTCGTACGGACCGAGAACTCCAGTATGGTGCCCTTGGTTAAGCCGCTCACGGGAACGGTAAACACACTCTGGGCACCGGGTGAGGTTTCCGGAAGGTCTATGACGCCCGTTTCGACGATGCGGTCGTCCTCCATCAGAGCCCAAAACAGTTGCAAATGGCGTAAGCTCAGGTAATGGTAACGATTCTCCACGGTGAAGGTACGTGGATCTTGGGCGTCCGGAATGAAACGGACGGGTTCCAAAACTTTTTTCACCATGGTTAACGCGGGAGAAGGGGCTCGGTTGGGAAAGAGCAACCCGTCAATGACAAAGTGTCCATCGTGAGGATATTCCCCAAAGTCTCCACCGTAGGCGTATCGATCCTCCCCAGGGGTTGTGGCGATATCGATGCCGTGATCAATCCATTCCCATATAAATCCGCCTTGCAACCGTGGGTATCGGTAGAACGTTTCCCAGTATTCATGCAAACTTCCCGGCCCATTCCCCATTGCGTGCCCATATTCGCATAAGATATGAGGTTTCATTAAATCGCGACGTTTGCCCAGTTCTTCCAGATCGGCAATCCCAGTGTACATCGTCGAGAATATATCCGCTGATTGCGCCGCCAAATCTCTCTCATAGTGAATCGGGCGGGACGAATCCCGCTGGCGCGTCCAGGTTGCCATCGCTACATGATTTCGACCATAGCCGGATTCGTTGCCCAAGGACCACATGACTATCGAGGGGTGATTTTTGTCGCGTTCCACCATCCGTGTCATACGGTCGAGGTACATGCCTTCCCATTCTGGGTCATCCGACAGCAAATTCCAATTGCCAGCCACCTCCATGCCGTGGCATTCCAGATCGGCTTCATCGATGACCCACAGGCCATATTGATCACACAAGTCCAAAAACCGTGGATCGGGCGGATAATGAGAGGTTCGAACCGCGTTGATGTTGTGGCGTTTCATGAGCAACACATCGGCTACCATCACCTCATAAGGGATCGTGCGTCCCAATCGAGGATGAAACTCATGACGATTGACTCCCTTGAATTTGACGACTGCTCCATTAATGTGGAGCAAGCCTCCTCGAATCTCAATCGTCCGAAATCCCGTAGCTTGGGCCATAATCTCCTCAACAGTGCCGTCGAGTGCTTCCAATACCAAAACGACGTGGTACAAATAAGGGGTCTCCGGAGACCACAGAGCAACATGGGGCACCTCGAGCTGCAATTCCACGCGTGCAATACTGGATGCTTCAATGTGAATTGATCGTTTCGCGGTCACAATGTCTTTCCCGTCCGCTTGAACATGCACCGCAAGAATTTTCTTACTGGTGCCTTGTGGTTGTGTATTGCGTAGGATCGTGTGAACGGTCAGGATTCCGTCGTGGGACGAGTTGTCTTGGGGGACGGCTTGAAGGGCCACATCCGCCACATAGATCGGGGGACGCATTAACAGATACACGTCCCGGAAAATCCCCGACAACCACCACATGTCTTGGGCTTCCAGATAACTCCCGGCGGACCATTGGTAGACTTGCACCGCCAGCACGTTAGTGCCGGACCGTACATAGGGCGTGATGTCGAATTCGCTGGGTAGCCGGCTTCCCTGGCTATAGCCGACGGGGTGTCCGTTCACCCACAGGTGAAATGCGCTATCGACGCCTTCGAAGCGAATAAACACCCGGTTCCTCTCCCAGTCCGGGGGAATTCGGAAGGTTCGCCGGTAACACCCGGTCGGATTTTC
>JAKAAL010000560.1 GCA_021802375.1 Bacillota bacterium
CGGGGAATCGGGTGTGGTGGCGGGAGACAACTGGGAAGCGGTGGTGGCTTTGGCTAAGCGCTGGGTTCCGGAGGGGGATCGCTGGCAAGAGGCATTCCTTACCACGCGAGCCTACATGATGAGCGACGCCTGTCCCTTAGAAGTGCCCGAAGGGCTATCGGAATTATTGGCTTATGCGGCGGGCAAGGTGCGTTTGGTGGTGGCTTCCAACAGCCCCAAGCAAGCCGCAGAACCTCTTCTCGACAAGTTGCGACTAAGTTCATATTTTGATGCTATCGTTTCGGATGCCGACAAGCCTAAGGGACTCCTGCGGCTGGGCGAAAAGTGGGGATCTCATCTTGGCGCCGATCAGATCTTTTGTGTGGGCGACAATTATAGCAACGACATCGCTCCAGGCCTAGCCTTAGGTTGGAAAACGGCGCATATCAGTCCCCACAGATATTTCCCAGGGCCGGCAGATTTTCAAGTCCAAAGGTTAGAAGAGGTTATTCCCGCCATTCGTAGTTGGATTGCTGGCTAGGCGGCTGGGGGTTCGGTAAAGAGAGGATGGCCCGATCATGGTTAAAGTGAGCTTTTGGGGTGGCATTGGCGTGATTGGCTCCAGCAAAATTCTGATCGAGCAAGAGGGATGGAGGCTGCTTTTGGACCTGGGCCTAGATTTTCACCCGGGCCAAGGCCTCTTTCGCTTGGGGGTGGATCCTCGCCCTAAAACGGCATTGGCGGATCGCTTGCGCGTCGGTGATGCGCCGGCAATCAACCATGTCTTTCGAACCGACGCCCTGCGAGGCACGTCCGTCGTAGGGGGGAGCGACGGCAAAACGGCTATTTGCATTTCCCATGGCCATCTTGATCATATCGGCTTAATCGGCTGGGTCGATCCGGCCATTAAGATTTACGCGTCGCCCCAAACCATTCGGCTAATAGACGCCTTACGTCAATCCGGAGAAGGTTTCGAAGGCGGGCTACCTCAGATCCTGCCCCTCTTAGATGAGCAGGAGTTGTCTTTTGGTCCCTTCAAGATTAGGCGATATCCCGTAGATCATGACGTCATCGGAGCGTCGGGGTATCGCATCGAGACGGCCGATGGGGTGCTGGCTTACACCGGTGACATCCGGCTTCACGGCCGCCACCCCGACGATAGCCTGGCCTTTGCCAAGGCGGTGAGGGGCGCCCGCGCGCTGGTGATCGAGGGTACGACCCTATCCTTTGGGTTTACCGAGCGCAATCGCACAGAAGGTGAAGTGGACCAACTCTTTGGGCAGATCCTGAAAGAGACGCCGGGGTTGGTGCTCTTCAGCGTCTACTCCCGAAATGTGGAGCGTATCGAAGCATTTTTAGCCCGTGCTCAAGACAGCCATCGGCAGTTGCTCTGGCCGGCCGCGATGGCCCGATTGTTTCGTGCGCTGGGCCTGCGAGACATTATGGCCTTAGATGAAGATGTTCGGCTTGATGACATCAAAGCCAATCCCCGAGGCTATGGAGTGAACTTGGCCGCCGAGCACCTGCCGCTGCTTTTGGATCTCCCGGTGGGACCGGCCAGCGCCTATGTTCACGCCAACGGAGAGCCTTTTGGCGTGTTTGATCCACGGTGGAACTTGTTGCAGGAGTGGCTGAGCTTTTGCCATACGCCATTTTGGTCTATAGGCTCGGGGGGGCACGCTTCTCCAGACGATCTGAATCGGTTGGTGGAACTCATCCATCCAGACATTTTGTTCCCGTTGCACAGCCAGGCGCCCGATCGTCTCATCCCGCCGCCGGGAACGGTGCGCTGGCTCCCCGAGCGTGGAGGTCGGCAGTTTGATCTGGCGGGCCGGGAATTGGGCACCTAGGCTCTTCGTTTAGGCGTAGCGGCCACCCGGTCCGGGGATTGGTCGCGCTTGTCGATTAAGAGAGTCCACGATCGGCTGGAAGGGCCCGGATCCTGGACTCGGCTCACTAACGAGTGCGCGTGAGCCGAGCGCGGATGGCTGGCTGGATGATAGGATGGGGCTTAGGCAAATGGCCTCAGATCAGGGCACGAAACAGGGGGTGGGTATGGTGGGCAAATCGGCGCTACTGATAATGGACGCACAAAATGGGATTGTGGAGCGCTATGCCACGACGGAGCAATTGAAGCCGTTGGTGAAGGCTTTGGAGACAGCCCGACGGCACCAGGTGGGGGTAATCTTTGTACGGGTCGCCTTTCGTCCCGGTTATCCCGATATCAGCCCGAAAAATCGTTCCTTCTCTCTTCTCAAAAGCCGCGCCGGAATGACGGAAGGAGATGAATCGACCCAAATATGGCACGGCCTTCAACCCCGGGAGAATGAAGTGGTCGTGGTGAAGCGGCGGGTCAGTGCTTTTGCGGGAAGCGGGCTCGAGTTGCTGCTCCGCTCGATGGGCATTAGCCATATGATTTTGGCGGGGATTTCCACCAGTGGAGTGGTCTTGTCGACATTACGGCAGGCGGCGGACATGGATTTTGAATTAACCGTGTTGGCGGACGCGTGCTTAGATAATGATGCAGAGGTTCACCGCGTGTTAGTGGAAAAGATCTTTCCCCGTCAAGCCGACGTGCTGAGTGTCGAGCAGTGGAGCGCGAGTTTGGGCTGAGTCGCCTACATAGCGGATTTGAGGATCAAAGCCATCGGGGATCAGGATGGCAAAGACATGAAGCGAAAGAGACGAAACCGCATGACGAAAGCAGGTGGCCTTGATTTCAACGGACGTGGTTCAAGTTCGGGGTCTAGTGAAGCGCTATGGCGATTTTGAAGCAGTGCACGGCGTGGACTTTTCCGTGCACGAGGGCGAATGTTTCGGTCTTTTAGGCCCGAATGGCGCGGGAAAATCCACGACCATTCGCATGATGTGCTGCCTGGCCACGATTAGCCAAGGAAGCATTGAAGTGCTTGGTCTACCCGCCTATCCTGGCAATCAGGCGATTAAGCGTCAAATTGGAGTGGTCGCCCAAGAGGATAATCTTGACCCGGATCTGACGGTGAGAGAAAACATCGAAATCCAAGGGCGGTTCTACGGGCAATCGGCCGAGGAAGCCCGGGAACGGGCAGAAAGCCTATTGGCCTGGATGCAACTGGAGAAAAAGGCCAAAGAACAGGTACGCGCCCTATCCGGCGGAATGCGCCGCCGGCTGGTGATTTCCAGGGCGCTGATGGGCCGCCCGCGCCTCTTGGTGTTGGACGAACCTACCACGGGACTGGACCCCCAAGCCCGGCAACTGGTATGGGCTAAAATCCGTGAACTAAAAGCCGAAGGCGTGACCGTGCTTTTGACCACGCACTACATGGATGAGGCGGAGCGCCTCTCCGATCGCCTGGTGATCATGGATCATGGCCATATTTTAGAAGAAGGCCGCCCCCAGGCTGTTATCGAACGGGTGGTGGGCGAGGAATGCCTAGAATTTTATCCCGTCTCGCCTGCCCAACAGCAAGCGATGGCCGATTCCATCTTAGAAGATGAAGATGGCCAGGGCATGGTGTCGGAGTGGCAGGGTGACACCTTCGTGCTCTTTGGTCGCGACCTAGACCGCCAGTTAGATAAATGGAAGGAAAATGCCCTAGACCTGCCCCACCACTATCGCCGTCGAACGAGTCTGGAAGACGTGTTCTTACGACTCACGGGGAGGGACCTGCGCGAATGAAGGAGATTACCTGGCCCCAGTTTAGTCATGGGGCAGTCATGGTGTTTCGGCGAAACTTCTTGTCCTGGGCGAAGTACTACAAGAGTTCCCTGCTCCTGAACTTTGGGGAACCATTGACCAGCTTGTTAGCTCTGGGCTTCGGACTAGGCATGTATGTGGCCAAAATGAATGGAGTGCCCTTTGTGGACTTTATTGGTCCCGGCCTCCTCGCGGTGACCTCGATGAACGCGGTTACCTTCGACACCACCTTTGGTGCCTTTGACCGCCTGAACATCAACGGGGTGTACGAAGCGATGCTGACGACTCCGCTTTCAGCCGGCGAAATTGTCGGCGGAGAATACCTGTGGGAGGCGTGTCGCAGTCTTCTGTACGGGGTGGTCTTCTTTCTGGTGTTGTTCGTTCTGGGTTTGGTGCATTCGTGGTGGGCCCTGTTGTTGCCCTTCCCGCTCCTGTTCACCGGCGCGCTGTTTTCTGCCCCAGCCCTTTACGTGGCCACCAAGGCTAAGAACAACGAACAGCTCTTTTATTACTTTACCTTGGTCATCACACCGATGTTCATGTTTTCCGGGGTGTTCTTCCCCCTTTCCAAACTGCCCACCTTG
>JAKAAL010000561.1 GCA_021802375.1 Bacillota bacterium
CGTTTGTCCGGTCAGGAGTGGTGCTTGTACTCGGTCCTGGACGCGTTTTAACTGTGAGAGATACTGGCCAATGATGAGCACATGGTCGTGTCGATGCTCTTGTAATAATTCTTCAATGGTCCCCAACTTCGCGGGATTCTCGGCGGCGATTCGGACTCGCTCGGTATCCTCGGCCATGGCATAGTGGTCGCGCTCGGAGTCGGGTAAGGCGACCCGGATCTCACGACATGACGCCGTGGCAATCCACCCTTGTCGTTCGAGGTCCTTCCATGGCAAATCAAACCGCTTGGGTCCGATGAGGGAAAACACATCATCGGCGCGACCGTCTTCGCGTAGCAACGTAGCGGTAAGACCGAGTCGCCTTCGCGATTGCAGGCCGGCGGTCAAACGAAAAACGGGAGCTGGCAACAGATGCACTTCGTCGTAGACAATAAGACCCCAGTCATGGTCATTGAGAGTATCGAAGTGCGGATACCCGTCCCCCTTGCGATGACTCAAGAGTTGGTAGGTGGTGAGCGTAATGGGGCGCACCTCTTTCACGCGGGCACTATATTCTCCAATATCCTCTTCTGTTAAGGTGGTCTTATCTAAAATTTCACGCCGCCATTGATGTAAAGCGGCGACCGAGGTTGTGAGAATTAAGGTGTGGGTACCCTCGTGTGCGATGGCCCCAATTCCGACCATGGTTTTGCCGGCCCCACAGGGTAGTGCAATGACGCCATTGCCCGATGCCGCAAAGGCATTGACCGCGTCGGTCTGGTAATCTCGTAGGGAAAAGGGCTGACCATTGAGCCCTACCTGGCGTAGATTCACCGCCAGGGGTTCGCCGGCCTCATAGCCTGCGAGATCTTGTGCAGGCCAGCCCGCCTTAGCCAAAGCCTGTTTTAAGACGCCTCGATGTTCGGGTCGAATCCGATAGCCGTTTTCCAATGGAGGACCGAGCACGGGGATGACCGATCGGTGACGCGCAATTTGGGTCAGTAGCGCCCTGTCGTCCCCGGTCAGCCAAAACCCATCTCCGTCAGAAGCCTTTTTAAGTTTTAGCCGACCGAAACGCCGACCCTGATCCTGAATAAAATAGGAGGCGGTTTCCGGAACGGGATATTGTGTGTATCGGTTGAGCCGATCCAACATGTCCTCGGGGCTAAGTCCGGCCGCCACCGCATTCCAAATGGATAGGGCCGTGAGCCGATAGGTATGAATGTGTTCTGGGCTTTTTACGAGTTCGGTGAACCCGACGAGAGATTGCCGTGCCTCTTCAAAGTACGGATTATCGACTTCAAGTAAAAGAGTCAGGTCACTCTGAACAATGAGTGGACGGCGTTCCAATGGGGCACTTCCTCCTTGGGCTTTCTTGTTAACGTTCAGGCACGTCAGACCGCTTGTCTTTTTATTGTACCTGATTGGTGGCGGATTCCTCGACTTTTCGAGTAATTTCACTGGTGGTAGAATGTAACAAAGCACGTAGGGGAGGATCTTCGGGTGGAAATCGAAGAAAGCTTGGATTCTGAGGCGAGCGTAACTGACGTGCTATCTTTCGTGGAGGGTCTCCTGGAAGGAGAATCTAATCGGATAGCTAATCTCGCCAACATAAGCGCGCTCTTGAATCAATATCTGAAGAACATCAATTGGGTGGGATTTTATCTAATCGAAGCCGATACCAGAGACTTTGTCTTGGGACCCTTTGCGGGGCGTCCGGCCTGTACGCGAATAACGCCCCCGCGCGGCGTGGTGGGGACCGCGGTTCGAGACGCCCGCACCATCCTGGTCGATGACGTGTTACAGTTCCCCGGGCATATTGCCTGCGACAGTGCGTCGCGATCCGAAATTGTGGTGCCGATTGTCGCGGCCGATGAGGTGGTGGCGGTTTTGGATGTCGACAGTCCGCGATTAGGACGGTTTACCGAAATAGATAAGGAACTTCTAGAGGCGATTGCAAGAAAATTGGAGCACAGGTGGAGTGCCATGCGAGAATACCGCTAGAAAGCCCAAATGATGTCACCAGGTGCGCTTGACGGAAAGGAGAATCCCCAGTACGGAAGATCTCGTACTGGGGCCTCATTTTTCCTTGTGGGCTTACTAGATCCAACCCTATTCTGGAAGGACGGCCCCCCGCGTCTCTTTGGCTGCAGGAATAATAAAGATCCCAATTAAAAAGGCGATGGCGGTGAGGGCCACGGGAGTCCCGAGCGTATGCATCCCGCTCACCATGGCTCCAATCGCAAAGGTGGCGATGGCGCCGAGAAATCGACCTATCGAGGTGGAGAACGCAAAGGCCGATGCACGCCGATCGGTGGGATATTGTTCGGGTAACCAAAGACTAAACATGGCGAAATTGCCGCCTCCAATACCTAGGAAGAATAGGACCACGATAAAGGGTGCTAGAGAGTGCGGGAGATAAAAGGCCCACCCGAAGCTCAGAACAATCGCCGCAATCATTAGGGCGAAGTACCCGGCTAAAGTGAACTTTCGTCCAAAACGTTCGGATAGCGGGATGAGAATCACACAGCCTATGATGGTTCCAATAGAAAGAATTCCCGTGGCATACGACGCCATGTGAATGGACTGTATGGCCGTGAGGCCAGCCTTGGTGGCGAGTTCAATCACGGCTGTCGGCTCGTAAACGGTGCCCGCCCAGAGGCCAATAATGGCCACGGTGAGGAGCGCGGAGTTAATAAGCGTCCGCTTACGAAATTCCGGTTCGAAGATTTTGGCTAACGGTGCCCGGGCCGCAACCAGGTTCTGTTTGACCTTTTGAAAACGCTCGGACTCCTTGACCCCAAACAGCACCCAGAACGAAACGAATGCCGGAATCAACCCCATAAAGAACATGGCACGCCAACCCCAGGTGGCGCCTACGGTGTAGTTCAACGCGGCGGCCACGAAGAACCCGAAATAGTAGCCGGTTTGGAGATACCCTGCACCCATCTTGCGACGGTCTTCGGGCCATGATTCCGAAATGAAGGTTCCCGCCATGGACCATTCACCACCGATCCCAATCCCCGCAATGAGGCGAAAAATGGCGAGTTCCCAAATGTTCTGCGCAAATCCACTAAGAAAGGTAAAGACCGCGTAGACCAAAATCGTAAGCATGAGCGTGCGTGCTCTACCATGGCGGTCGGCGATGGGGCCCCAGATGAAAGATAATCCCCACCCAACTAAAAACAATGCAAACAATATCGAGCCGTAAAATCCGATGTGGCTCGGCGTGGCCGTGATTCCACTTTGGGGCAATAAGACCTTCATCGCAGGGGCCAGGACTAATGCGTAAATAACCGAATCCATGCCATCTAAAAGCCATCCGGTCCATGCCGCCCAAAAGCCATTCTTTTGTTGGCGGTTAAGAGGCGTTCGCACTCCGGGTGGAGTGATTCCTGTCATTGAAGCCATAGGTTTTCCTCCTCTTTATAATAGGTGATGCTATTCCCGCTTGACCTCAAGTGAATTCAGGATGTGCTCTGTATGTTGTCCCAGGGTTGGCGGGGGATCGTTTAATAAGTGCGGTGGCTCGGTCGTGTTTAAGAATTTAACGGGTGTGGCTACTTGCCGAACGGGTCCCGCAATCGGGTGATCGACGCTGAACACCATGTTGCGCTCTTTCACGTAGGGATCCTGGTACAGTTCCGAGAGGCGATAAATGGGTCCACAGGGAACCCCGACGCTACGTAGTAGAGCAACCCAATACGCGACCGGCCGAGTGGAAAACAAAGACGTCAACATGTCCACTAGCACGGCGCGATGCGATACCCGTTCTGGGTTAGAGGTAAAACGGGGATCATTGGTCCACTCCCCGTGTCCCACCGCTTGGCAAAAGATTTGCCATAAGTGGTCGTTGCCCACAGCCAGATTGAAGAAGCCGTCTTCGGCAGCGAAGGCTTGGTAAGGACAGATATTGGGATGCGCACTGCCCATCGGGGTGGGATCCACGCCGGTTGCGAAATAGTTTCCCGCCGCATAGGTCTGAAATGCCATCATCGACTCTAAGAGCGACACATCAATCCACTGAGGGCTCGGGTCGATGTCGCGTTGGCGAAGGGCGGTGAGGATGCCAATCACCGCCCACATTCCAGCACTAACATCAGCCAATGAAAAACCCGGTTTGACGGGGGAACTGTTGGGCTCCCCCGTCACTGCCATCAGACCGCCCATGCCCTGAGCAATCACATCGTACCCGGGAACATCGGCATAAGGACCGGTCTGGCCAAAACCCGAAATAGAGGCAAGAATCACCTGTTAT
>JAKAAL010000562.1 GCA_021802375.1 Bacillota bacterium
AGCCCCTGACTTTCCGATCACCGCGGCGCGGCTGATTTGACGGGCAATATTACGCCAGGCAGCGTTTACGCCTACATTGACCAAGCGTTGGGGCCTTGGGACCAGAGACCCATTTTCAAAACGAACATCTCGCGGTTTTTCTCATTGCGGTCTGTCATACCGCAGGTTCCCGTAGCGATGTTGAGACAGTTGATCAGCTATTTTCCAACCTCTGATGCCGGGTTTCCTTTGGACCCCTCGTTTGAGGATACCAATTCTCCGCAAGTTGTTCACCATGTTTCGGAACCGTATGCAAGAGTAGAAAATGTGGCGAAGTTTAAGGCGCTTCAGAAATTTGCAAGTGTGGGCTTGGTTAGGCCTGAAGGTGAGGAGCACATGTATTTTGCGGCGATGCACTCGAAGTCTTGTAAACTCACCGCGTTGGGTCATCATTATTGGAGGCTCGTTAAGGATCGGAGAATTTAATACGATGGGGGGAGAACATGCGCAGCATCTTTATTAAGCCTTCCGACTATGGTGAACGCGGACCAGCAAAGGTTCATCGATTTACTGGTCGATCACATGGGAAAACACAACATGAGACCCAGAACGGTTGGTATAAGCGATTTTGGAAATGCCGACCCCTTAACTGCTGTGTGTTCGTTGATGGGCGAATGTTCTGGTGCGGTCGTGCTGGGACTTCGTCAAACATCCGTTGGGCAGGCCATTGAAAAGGATGGGACAAAGGCACGTCGGGAACGTGGAGACTACTTTCTTCCCACGGCATGGAATCATATAGAAGCAAGCGTGGCGTATGCGATGAATCTTCCCATTTTGTTTCTCAAAGAGGACGGGGTAGAGGGTGGAGTGTTTGACCTGGGTACAACAAAGTACTTCATTCGATGCTTAATTTTGCATCGGTCTGGATTGAGTCCGACGAATTTAGACAGTCCTTCTTGAAATGGTACGATGCCGTGGTTAGGATGGTAGGCGTGGAATAAGACTCTTGATTGTACAGATGTGCGCATGGCACCGTGCAACGATTGTAGGCCGTTGGGTGTGCCTGCGGACAGCTACGAATTTGTGGAATGTAGTCAGGGTGTCATGTCGGTTTGGCGTGTTGAGAGCTAAACGGAGTTATAAATGGAGCGTGATTGTATTTGACAACGCGCTGGCCTTGCTGTTCGTTTTTGGGGTTTTCACGGGATTGTTCAATTGCTAATATAATTCGCGCTATCACAGGCGCCGCGGTGATCGGAAAGTCAGGGGCTCGTCGATTCGGTGAAATCATTTAATGAGGGAGTGAAATCATGTTTGACAAAGAGCGTTTGAAGGATGCTTTACTACTCTATAAGAAGGATTTTGCACAGAAGCAGTGGCCCGATGAAAAGTATAAATGGGAAGCCGTCCAGTGGTTTCAGGACCATTGGGATGTCAACGCATCGGATTTTTCCGACATGCTCACCCGTTCTCTTGCCAAGACGGCTAATCTGCTGGCTTCCCAAAGTTATTTCCCGGCGAGAATGATAAAGCAGTTTGCCGACGGCGCTCCAGAAGAAGTCCGCGCGACGTTTGTCGATCTTTTTGATGAGAGCAAGGATGTCTATGAACGTATAGAGAAATTTAAAGAAACATCCCACACCTTGCTTGGTAAGTACGGAAACGGCGCCGGAAGGCATTATCAGACGGAAAACGCCATCAGCACTTATTTGTGGCTCCGGTACCCCGATAAGTATTACATCTACAAATTTGGTGAAATAAGAACGGTTGCAAGCGAACTCGGCAGCGATTATAGCTTTAAAAAAGGGGACTACGTAACCAATATCAGAAATTTCCTCAAGCTGTACAACGAAGTGTGCACCGAATTGCAGCAGGATGACGCACTCAAACAATTGCTGAAATCGCAGCTTACCCCTAGTTGCTATACGGATCCAGAGCTTCGCACGCTGACCATTGATGTCGGTTTTTACATTAGCCGATCCGGTCGCGAACAGAAAGCGGGCCACGAGGAGACCTCCCCTCCAGTTCTGGCCGAAGCCCTTGAGACGTATATCAAGGAGAACTTTTTGAACGAAGTCTACATGGCGGAGGATAAATACGATCGCCTGGTATCCGTTCTAAAACACAAGAAAAATGTCATTCTGCAGGGCGCCCCCGGTGTGGGCAAGACGTTCGGCGCCAAGCGTTTGGCCTATTCCCTTATGGGTGTGAAGGATGAAAGCCGAATCGAGTTTATACAGTTCCACCAGAATTATTCCTACGAAGATTTCATGATGGGCTACAAACCGGCCGAAGACGGCTTTGAACTGAAATACGGTATCTTTTATCGATTTTGTCAGAAAGCCGCCAACCAGCCGGACAAGGACCATTTCTTTATCATTGACGAGATCAATCGTGGCAATATGAGTAAAATTTTCGGGGAACTGCTCATGTTGATTGAACGCGATTACCGGGGCACAAAGGTGACCTTGGCGTACAACGGTCAGACCTTCTCCGTGCCTGAAAATCTGCACATCATTGGACTGATGAACACCGCCGATAGAAGTCTCGCCATGGTCGACTATGCGCTGCGGCGTCGTTTTAGCTTCTTTGAGATGGAGCCGGGATTTGATTCCAAGGGCTTTATCAAATATCGAGAAGGTTTTTCCAGTGATCTGTTCAATGCCCTTATTGCTGCGATTAAAGATCTCAACAAAGAAATCTCCCAGGATCCGTCTTTGGGTAAGGGGTTCTGCATTGGCCATAGCTATTTCCGTGAAGTGAACGAGTGTACCAGCGACTGGTTGAAGGAGGTTGTGGAGTATGATATTTTACCCATGCTAGGGGAATATTGGTTTGATGACGAGGTGAAACGGCAACGTTGGGAGAACGTCCTGCATGAGGTATTTCTATGACGCGGGACAAACGCATTCTGATAAAAAACATCTACTATATGCTATCCTACGCATTTCAAGCATTGAATCAATCCACCTATGACGAGGTCGCGGTGGAGGAATTCGATGACATGCATAATCTCTTTGCGGCTATCCTGGCGAAGGGAATCGGGTTGCAGTTGAAGCAGGGGTTGTACCGCGAGTATCTGAACTATCAAGAGGATTTGGCGGTGATGCACGGCAAAATCCACATGTCCGGAACGATAAAAAACAAACTGGCGCGTCGCCGGGTTTTAGCCTGCGACTATGACGAGCTGTCGGAAAACAACCAGCTCAATCAGATTCTGAAGACCACGGTCATCCTGTTGCTTCGCCATGCAAAGGTGAATCCAAAGTACAAAGATGACTTGAAAAGGAAGATGGCGTTCTTCTCCCACGTGGACACACGGGAGCCTTCTTCAATCAAATGGTCGGCCATCCGTTTTCAGCGCCATAGCCGGACGTACCGGATGCTGGTGAGTATCTGCCAGTTGATTATTGAAGGGATGCTCATGACAACGGATCACGGAGACTATAAACTGGCGTCTTTTGTTGATGAGCAAAGAATGAGTCGACTGTACGAGAAGTTCATCCTAGAATATTATGCTCAAACGTTTTCATCATTGACGGTGCGCGCATCGCAGATTCCGTGGGCTTTAGATGATGGCCTAGGAATGATGCTGCCGGTTATGCAGAGCGATATCACGTTGCAAAAGGGAGACACCGTGTTAATCATCGATGCGAAATATTATGGCCGAACGACTCAAATGCGCTATGACAAACCGACGCTTCACTCAAACAATCTCTATCAGATTTTTACCTATGTGAAGAATCGAGATGCCGCATTCGGTGAAAGCCCTCGGGTTGTTTCGGGTTTGATCCTGTACGCACGGACCGAAGAGGAAATCCAGCCAGATAACAGTTATCAGATGAGTGGCAACCAGATTAGTGTGCAGACGTTGGATCTAAATCGTGAGTTTAGGGAGATCGCCCACCAGTTAAATCTCATCGTTGAGGAACATTTTGGCATTCCCGCGGCGTAAATCATGTCATAGGTGCGCCATGGGAATTCCCCCGAGTCTTGTCGTCGTATTTGCCAACACTGTCGCGGCTGGAAGATGTTCAGAGGCGCCTAATAATACCGTGGTACGCGAGCTCGCCGCGGATAATGAGAGAGGGGAGGGATATGACCGAATGAAAATATTGTGCCTCGAAAATCCATGGCGACGAAAAAATGATCCGATGAGCGTAAGGCCGCTTTTGGATATGATTCACACGATGGTGAAGGTGCCTTATAGCTACGAGCGGTGCGAGTCGGCCAACGACGTACAGGACATAAT
>JAKAAL010000563.1 GCA_021802375.1 Bacillota bacterium
CGTGTTACGGTAGGCTGACTCAAATTCAAACTCTGTCCTGCTCGCGATAAGCTTCCTGAAAACGCGATAGCGCAGAATACTTCCAAGTCTTCAAAATTCATTCAATGCACTCCCTGACTATCTATGCAACGCTCGCATGACATATTGTATCAAATATTCCATTACCGTATAGTCTGCCAATATTATAAGAGGAGGAAGGGCTTAAAGTATGGTTATTAAACCCCAGACGCCCGATACCAATCGTTGGCCTAAGTGGGCACTAGTTCTTTTTATCATCCTGACGGTTGTATTGGTCTATTACGCAAAATGGGGCCCATATTCCCATAAAGTTTTGGTGGTAGCGGCAAAACATACGGTAGGAGCCTCAATTGTAACTGGGACGGCCGGCCACACTCCGTCACCATCATGGCAAACCGCCTGGACATACACCTGGATATATTTTAAAGATATTTGGTCCGCTCTTTTGGCAGGGTTGGTCGTGGGTGCCGGGGTGGAAACGCTCTTGCCTCCGGGTTGGCTCACCAGAACCTTTGGCAAAATCGGTTGGAAGAGTCGACTTTTAGCAACCTTTGCCGCGGTACCTTCGATGATGTGCACGTGCTGCTCCTCGCCCATTGTCGTTAATCTCAAACGGCAAAACGTATCAACGGGAGCCGTCTTATCCTATTGGGTGGCCAATCCGATGCTGAATCCCGCCACCATTGTCTTCATGGGCTTTGTTCTGGGATGGAATTGGGCTCTATTGCGGATTTTTGTGGCGTTAGCCTTAGTGCTTATCATTGGCACATTGGGCGATCGATGGTTGCCTGGCGGTGTAGATCCCGCTCACGCTGATGCTTTGCTGGCCACACCAGATCCTGCCACAGGAAAGATTCTTACCCGTTTGTTCCAATCCCTATTTCGCTTAATCATCCGATTGCTTCCCGAGTACATTATATTGGTCATGGCCCTAGGCGCGGCACGCGCCTGGCTATTTCCCGCAATGAACGCCACCATAGGCCACAGCCTTTGGCTGGTGCTGGTACTCGCTGTCGTCGGCACCTTGTTTGTCATCCCCACCGCCGGGGAAATCCCCATTGTGTCCGTGTTGATGCAGTATGGTTTAGGTCTCGGAGGCGCCGGAACCTTGATGTTGACACTGCCTGCTGTCAGTTTGCCCTCGATGGCCATGGTGAGCCAAGCCATCTCCCCCAAAGTTCTCGCCAAAGTGGCGTTAACCGTTGCCATATTCGGTCTAGCAACCGGAGTGCTAGCACATTTTCTCTTTTAACTCTCCCTAACTTCAAGCCGGATCTTTAGCCAAGATCCGGCTTGAATAGTCTGGTGTCGGTCACCCAACTCGGCTGATGTCAAGGGCAGCTTCCAGTTGCTGGTATGATCTCTGTGTCCACGACAGTGCCAACACCTCACCCAATGCGGTCTCTACAGCCGGTTTGACTTGGTCTATTGTGGGCTCTTGTCCCAATTGGGCCGCCATCGAAGTCACTCCTTTGTCCCGGATGCCGCAGGGAATAATACCGGCGAAGTGGGTCATGTTAGGATTGACGTTCAAAGCGAACCCATGTTGGGTAATAGATTGACTCGCCTTCACACCGATTGCAGCAATTTTTTCTTGGCCCACCCAGACCCCCGTGTGGGGCGGCATCTGCCTGGATTCGATGTGAAATTCAGCCAGCGCCTTGATGATGGCTTCTTCCAGCATCCGCAAGTAGCGATGCAAGTCATTGTGATACCATGTCAGATGCAAAATAGGATATCCCACCAATTGCCCTGGCCCGTGATAGGTAATGTCGCCACCGCGATCCACTTCCACCAACTCGATACCCTCCTGAGCCAAATGCTCGGGATTCCACACTAAGTTGGTAAACTGGCCATGGGCAGCCCTTCCCAGGGTATAGACCGGCAAGTGTTCCACCAACAGCACTGTGTCGGGAATGCGTTCGGCCAAAACCGCTTCACTAACTCGGCGCTGTAAATCCCACGCCGGTCGGTATGCCATTTGCCCCACATCCACAATCCATGCCTCACGCATCTAAACTACCCTCCGATCGATGTCGGAACCTGAGATGCCGCATGATAGGAACTGCGTACCAAAGGACCCGATTCCACATGTAAAAACCCGAGCTCCTTAGCTTCGGTTTTGATTTCCAAAAATTCTTCGGGTGTGTAAAATTGCTCCACCGGAAGATGCTTTTGATCGGGACGCAAGTATTGCCCCACGGTCAAGACATCGATATGGTGAGCCCGCATATCAACCAAAACTTGATGAATTTCTTCACGGGTTTCTCCTAAGCCCACCATAATCCCAGACTTGGTGACAATGGTCGAATCCTGATCCTTTACCCGCTGCAACAACTCTAAACTTCTTTCATAACGAGCCTTGGGACGTACACGTCGGTAGAGCCGGGGCACCGTTTCGGTATTGTGATTGTAAATGTCAGGACGCGCTCTGGTCACCGCAGCTACCGCATCCCAATTTCCGAGAAAATCCGGTGTCAGAACTTCAATCCCACATCCTGGAACGGTACGTCGAATTTCTTCAATGGTGCGGGAAAAAATCTCCGCGCCGCCATCTTTTAGATCATCGCGGGTTACCGAGGTGATTACCACATGGTTCAATCCCATCGTTCTAACCGTCTCCGCCACCCGAAACGGTTCTTGGCGGTCTAAGTGGGTGGGTCGCCCCGTGGTAATTGCGCAAAAACCGCAATTGCGAGTGCAGATGTCGCCTAGGATGAGAAAGGTGGCGGTCCTAGATTCCCAACACTCAAAAATGTTGGGGCAGAGCGCTTCTTCACAAACGGTATGCAGCGTTTGTGAGCGCATCAAATTTTTTAATTCGGTGTAGTTGACCCCTTGGGTGAGACGAATTTTTAGCCAAGGCGGCAAAGTTTGTTTTCGTGGCTCGCTTCGCTCCGCGTGAAGTATTGGTAAAGACTCCATTCTTAAGACTCCTTTCAGCTACCGAACAACCCAATCACGTTTGTTTAATATATTGAGGTTTGCGTGGTCAAAGACTCCAAGTGCTTTTTTACGGCACCAACAAATTGGCCCGCTTCTGCTCCGTCCACTACACGATGGTCAAACGAAAGGCAAATGTTGACCATGGAGCGGATCGCGATCATATCTCCCACCACAACCGGACGCTTTACGATCGACTCCATAGTCACAATAGCGACCTCAGGAGCGTTAATGATGGGGTATGTCAACACTGTGCCCACCGCTCCCGTGTTGTCCACGGTAAAAGTCCCTCCTGTCAAATCGTCCATAGTAAGCCGACCCATGCGCGCACGCTGAACCAAGTCTTGGCTTGCTTTAGCCAGGCCCACAATATTCTTTTGGTCTGCATCCTTAATTACCGGGACGATTAAACCGCGATCCGTGGCGGCCGCCATCCCAATGTTAATCCGTTTTTTCATCACAATGCTATCGCGGTTCCACTGAGCATTGATGATAGGCACTGCACGCAAAGCCTCGACGACCGCCCTCAACATAAACGGTACATATGTCAAACTGACGCCTTCGCGAGCCTTGAATTCATCTTTCAAGCGCTCCCTAAGTGCCACCAGTCCCGTTACATCCGCTTCCACCATGAGCCAAGCGTGGGGCACGGTTTGTTTCGAACGCACCATGCGTTCGGCAATCACCTTGCGAACATTGGTAACTGGTACCAGAGTATCCACATCTTCTACTACGGCGACCGCTCCAGAGATGGTTACCGGTGCCGACGGAGCTGTCTCTTGAATCGTTGGAGACGAGCTGCCTTCAGAGGTACCCGTGAGCACTTCAGATTTTTCTGGGTGATGCTCGGCCGCCGCCAGAATATCATTGCGGGTCACGCGCCCCCCGGCACCAGATCCTTGAACTTCCTGTGGATCAATCCCGGTTTCTTGCGCCAGGCGACGCACCGCCGGGGAATACCTGCCACGATGCACGTTGTCCAACGCTGCTGGTTGGGTTGACGACGCGGTCGCCGCGGTACGGGCGTCCGGTGCAGCAACTTCTGGCGGGAGGGACGCCTCAGTAGTGTCACTTGGTGCATCCTCGCCTTCCACTGCAATCTCACAAATAGGGGTGCCAATGGTCACTGTGGTACCCTCTTCGACTAAAATTTTGGATACCGTCCCCGCAACTGGCGAGGGGACTTCGGCATTCACTTTGTCGGTCAATACCTCAAGCAACGATTCATATTTCTCGACCGTGTCTCCTGCTTTTATCTGGATGCTCC
>JAKAAL010000564.1 GCA_021802375.1 Bacillota bacterium
CCCTCAGAATCCTTCCAGGCCGAGACAGGAAGCGCCACCGAGGCTCCCCCGCCGGGGAAGAAGGATGATCCCCCCGTACCGAAGGCTCCAAAAGAGGCCGAGGCCCTTAAACGGGTGCATCATACGATTGCCCATATCCAGAGTACGGCGGGCCACGATATCTTGAGGGGGAGGGATACCGAAACGGTCTTACGGATCCTCTTGGCGTTTTTGCTGGTTCAGGACGTGTTGACCACGTGCCGGATCCAGTTCTTTGCCGATGGCGCTCGGGCGCTGCATAAGGCCATTCAGCAGGGGTTTGACTGGGTCCCATCCCTACGGACGCGCTTAGATTGGTATCATCTCGAGAAGAAGTGCGGCGAGTACTGGAGTATGGCCCTCGCCGGGCGGGAGATTCGCAAAGAGGTGCTACACACTCTCACCGGCTACCTGTGGCTGGGGCGAGTGGACGATGCTATCTCCTATTTACAGCACCTGAGTGCTGATCGCATCAAACGGAAGAAATGGCTCCATCAAACCATCGACTATCTGGAGCGTCATCGCGAGGAGATTCCGTGCGATGCGTTACGCCAGGCCTTGGGGTTGCGTAATTCCAGCAACCGAGGCGAAAAGGCGAACGATCGCTGTGTGGCAGACCGCCAAAAACATAAGGGAATGAGTAGGTCGGCCGACCGGTCGACCCGCTTAACGAGCACGACGACCCTCTTGCGCAATCATGAGCTCGCCCGCTGGTGCACGGCCGGAGAATTGGGGTGGCAATGGGTAGCCTGATGCTTTGGCGAGGTGCCGGTAGGCTGCCAATCTGAGCAACCGTACAGGTCGAAAAATTTCGTTGCCCTGATCATATTCATAGCGGCCGCTAATTTGGTTGCCAACGCGTTTACGATTTTGACCGTTCCGTATTCCGCACAGGTGTTGCATGGCACCGCAAGAATCTATGGGTTGCTTCAGATGGCGGATTTGGCGGGCGGACTCATCGGCGCGTATTTGGCTGGAAAATATTCGAATCGCCTTAAATTGTGGCAGTGGGCCGTTGTCGCCCTGGTCGGGACTGGAGGGAGTTTAATCGGCCTGGGGGTCATTCCCACGTTTCCAACTGCGGTTCTGTTCTTGATTGTTCTTCACGTGGTAATGACGCTGTTCAACATCCCGTTCATGACATCCGTGGAACTATTGGTGCCAGAATCAGTGCGCGGTCGCGTGATGACCACGTTTGTATTTCTCATTTCCGGAATCTCTAGTCCGATTGGCCGTTTTGGGCGGATGGCTGATGACTAAATACGGAATTCGCCCCGTGCTCGTGGCGACCGGCAGCGCTTTGATGATGCTCGCGCTGACAAGCGTTAAGGTCGCGGCGTTTCGCGAAGATCCGGATTTGCAAGTAGGATTTACGACCACGCGCAACTCGGCTGCTGAGTGAATTGGAGGGAAATGGTTATTGGCACGTAGTTGGTTTCGCGAAGAGGGCCAGTGTATCATCGGGGTCAGCGGGGCACTTGCGGTGGTCAATTGCCTTCACTAATTCTGTCGATTCGAACGATCATATGCGACGATGTGACGGTGTTTCTAACCGAACAGGCGAGTCAGATGGGTAGTCGAAACGCGGTCTCGGCCATAACGGGTAGACCCGTGGTGGCCGGATTCTTCGATTCTACCCGTGAGGCTATCGATATTTTTCGTGTCCTGGATGCAGCGTCCATGGTTTTGATCGATCCGCGTCGCCATATCCATAGCTCTCCTCCATTCACCGTTCTGCCACCGACCGACCCACGCATTGTGGGCTACCGTCAGAATACCAGATGCAGCCATTTTTACCATCGCGATCGAATACGTCGGCGGCAGTTCAAGATCGCGGCTCAAGTCCCTCCAGATCCTCCGAGACCCCCTGCGAGGGAGTCCGGGCGAATCTCAGCGGTTGAACCGTCCCAGGGATGTGCCTTCTGAAACAGGATGGCGATTACGCTAGCGGCCGGAAGAGCACGCGGCAGACGTCCCGTCGCGATCGGCCCAAGGGCCTGGAATTCGTGGATTGCCGCACCCCTAGGACGAGCAACACTCGCCGTATCGCTCGTCGCGGTACTGGCCGTTCGAAACCCGTCGGTCAGCCATGGCTACAAGGACGCCTGGGGGAATTCCTTGACCACCGAGAATGAGGGGAGCTGGAATGACCCCAGACTTCGCGAGCGCACCCGCCCAAGGGAGGGGACCATCACCCCACGGAATCCATGAACGACGCTTTGCCACCGTTTGAGATCTTTGGGTGATAGAATACCATTGATGGGATGTATCAATGTGGTATATCGTGAGCGGAACGATGATGCGATAGAGGCCTCGGTCCTGGCCAGCTTCCTCCCAGGGAGGTTGGCTCCCGGGTTCTATCATTCGCCGCGAAAGGAGTGGAACGCTTGTTGGATGTCCGAAAAGAGCTGATGGAAAAGATGGCGACTGTCGACCCGATCGAGGCCGAGTGCATTCTGCACTATATGGACCTATGGGCCAATCCGAACATGCTCACGGCCGCAGGGGCCCGACGTCGCAAATGGGGCGAACAGCAGATCGCGCAAGGGGAGTCGGTCCTGCTGCGCGACTGGCGCCGGGCTCACCCCGATGTTTGAGGTGGTGCTTGCCCAGGGGGCGGCCGACTATCTGGACCGGCTGGATGTCTCGACGCAGCGGATTCTGGTGACCCCCATGGAGCGCCTGAGCACCGATCCCATTCGCGATGCCAAGCGCCGCACCTTGACGGTGGGAGGTTGGACTATTTTCTATCAAGTCAAGGAAGACCTGCGTCAAGTGTGGGTCAGCACGATAGAGGCCGACCCCAAGATGTTCGGAGCAGGGCTCCCGGAACGATAAGTGCCGACGCACGACGATGGAGGCCGAAGAGCCTCGGCCGTGGAAGACGGGGGCACGGGTCGTCCCTCCATCCCGTTGGCACAATCCAGTGTGAGACCACCATCCCTACAAATTTCTCTAGATGTTCCGAGTGGACTCATTCGCTCGCGATGGCGTGCAAGGAAGCAGGACTTTGAGGAGATCGTGGCGACCCGGTCAATCACAGTGAGGTGTTAGTCTATTATCCAAACCAAGGAGAGCAGAATGGCTACCGATTCGAGTCATGAGTTACTGGTAACGTTAGGGCGCATCTTAGATCGCTTGCACCGCATCGACGGCCTGTTGTGGCAAGCCGTCGAGACTCCCGAGGAAGCGTTGTTCGTCGCCCAAAACTTGTTGGGACTTTATGAACAGGTCGATACCGCATTCCAATGGATCCATCCTGATGCTTCCATCGAAGACATTCTCGGCGTGCCTGCAGCGATGCGAGGAACTCCCGTGGCCGAGCATGCCGACCATCCGGGTTGGGATTTTGGTCCGTGGGTCGCCGAGAAGCTGACCCAACTTAAGCAAGCCACCCGGCGACTTGTGCAGACCTATGGGGTCCAATCGACGGGGTCTGAGCCATCGGACGCAAGCACAGAGGCCGCCACTCTTCAACATCAACGGTATCGCGATTGGACGGTCGCCGAACACTATGCGCACGTCGTCTATGATCAAATTTACGAAGGCCATCTGCGCATGGATTCGTGAGGGCGCACGACCCGGAATCGATCGGAAGAGCCCGCTCGACGATGCACCGTGGCTGGCCGATAAATCGTCTGCGCGTGCCTAAAGGGCATGTGCAATGTAGGGTTGGATCGTCTCCTGGCCCCTCGGGAGTAGTTCGGCTGTTTTGAGCAAAACCTGGTGGATGGCGTCCTCTGAATAATCTCCCGTATTGTGCAAAACGTGGTTGAACCAGCCACCTGAGTTGGGGGTCCTGAAGGCGCATACGGGCCGAAGCGCGCCGTAACCCCAACTAGAAGACCGATTCCTAAGTTCAAGAACCAATGCACGACCTAATCTCCAAAGATTGAACCACTCTCTCGTTTGAGGTCGCGTTACGCACTTTGGAATGGCTCGACTAGGGAGTTTGTAGTAGGCTGAACGTGAAGAGAGTTCGGTATTGCGGAATGGCCGTTTAGGATCTGGAAAGAAAGGCAGAGCGATGTTGCAAGGTTGGAAATGCGTGAAGATGCACCCGACGGTCTCAATTTCGCAATGTATCTTGCTCAGCATTATGAGATCATTCCACGCCAAACCCCGTTTATCGCCAGCGTCTCACCTCGGTTGTCTCGGGCTGGTTGGTTCCCTTCATCGTCGGGTAGGTCGGGAGCCTTGCG
>JAKAAL010000565.1 GCA_021802375.1 Bacillota bacterium
TCTTCAAAAATTGCTTGTTCCTCCCGAATTATCCGTTCGACTTTAATCGCCTCTTTCTGCCGCTGTAAGCGATTCGCCTCGACGATACCTTTGAGATCATCCACATCGTACAAAAATATTCCGGATCCTAACTTAGCCACTTGAGGTTCTACATCACGGGGAACCGCCAAGTCAAATAAGAAGCGCAGTCGTTGGGTTTGACCCTTAAACGCCCGCCGGGCCATTGCCTGAGTAATCACGGGGCGCGAAGCACTAGTGGCAGTAACAATGATATCTGCTTGTCGCATAGTCTCTTCCAACATGCCAAAGTCAACCGCGGTGGCCTTTAGTTCTCGAGCTAGTTTATCCGCGTTGGCACGGGTTCGGTTTGCCACCACAATATGCGCTACGCCATTGGCTACCAAGTGGCGCCCCACCAGAGTGCCCATCTCGCCACTACCCACCAGCAACGCAGTGAGGGGTGCGAGGTCCCCAAAGACCTTTTTCGCCAGTTCCACCACGGCGTGTCCCATGGACAATGCATTGTGAGAAATGCCGGTTTCGGAATGAGCCCGTTTTCCCGCCCTTAATGCATAATGAAACAAACGATGCAAAGGACCGACGGCCTTGTAGGCGTCCGCCAGTCGATACGCATCTTTCACCTGACCTAAAATTTGTGTTTCACCAAGCACCATGGAATCAAGGCCAGCCGCCACGCGAAATAGATGGTGGTACGCCTCTTGACCCTGATACCAGTAAAGGTAATCGACAAAATCCCCACGATCGATACCGACGAGCAACTCCCACCATGCAAGAATTTCTCCTAGGGTGATGGACCCCGCGACATAAAACTCCGTACGATTACACGTGGAGACAATCGTCACGCCCGCCAATTCTGGCACCTCTCCATATTGCTCGAAAGCTTTTCTAACTTGGTCAGGCGTCAAGCTAACCCGTTCACGCACGTCTAGAGGGGCCGTCTGGTGATTCAACCCAACAACTTGGATCTGCACCGCCCTCACCTCGATTTCTAGCCTGTGCCAGAAACATAAATTTTATCAGCACAGTTGCTCGCTTAACCTCATTAAAACAAATTCAAACCCTTGTTAGCAAGGGTTTGACTGCGCCCAAAATTGTAATATTACCCTATTGCGATTTCGCTGGTGTATCCTCGATAATAAACGTATCCTCTATCCGCATTCCAAGACTCAGGGCTCCAGCCACAAATTTGGCACCGGGCTGTCGCTTTTCCCCCAAAATGCGATTCACGTAAGAATAGGCGAGGTCCATATGCATAGCCAATTCACGTTCAGACCATCCCTTGTCCTCCATAAACTGCCGTACTCCCGGAACATTGACTCTCAATATGGGCATTGCATTCATTCCCTCTTTGCCGGTTTGGCAAAATAATATCGTATTTATTGCCAGCTTGGCAAATTACAATTTGTGGACAAGACCGGAGAATTTTCTTTCAAGGCTGCGCTGTACATATTTTTACAAATCCTCTGCTATAAAGTGACGATTGTTGTCAGACCGTCTATTGCCTCCAGGCAATATCTTCGATACCATGGCGAAGAGAACGCATTCGGATTTGTCGGGGGGGATCGGCGTGTTTGGAGATTACATCAGAAATCGCCGACGCTACCTTTCACTCACACTTCATGACATTCACAGGCTTACCGGCATTAGCGCATCCTATTTGTCAAGGATCGAACGAGGCGAACGTCCGGCACCCAACCGTGAACAAATTGTTAGCCTGGCCCAAGCCCTTAGGGCCGATCCGGACTTTTTGCTTCAACTTGCTGGCTACGGCCCTACCCATCTGCAAGAAACCTTGCGACCCTATGGCTTGTCTTGGGATGAGTGGCTTGAGGCGCAGACTCTTTTGCCACCACAAGAATGGGAGGAGATCGTTGCCTTGATACGAAAAAAAGTTACCGGCTACCGCAGCCGTTTATAATGGCGGCACCGCCATTAACCGGCGGTGCCGATCTGTAACTGCATAGTCTTGGCCAAGCTGATTTGCCCTAGCGCAGCACCTTGGAAACGGCTTCAGCCACTTGCCAAGGCATCGTTACGACCTGTGCCCCGGCAGCGGTAAGCGCTTTTTCTTTGCTTTCCAGTGTACCCCGTCCTCGTTCAATAATCGCTCCGGCGTGTCCCATGCGCTTTCCTGGAGGTGCCGCTCGTCCTGCCAAATAAGCAACCACCGGTTTGCCTAATGACTTAATGTGTTCTGCCGCCTCCTCTTCCGCACTACCGCCAATCTCTCCCACCATAACAATGGCCTGGGTGTCGCGGTCCGTCTTAAATTCTTCGAGCACAGAAACAAAAGTCTGCCCTACAACAGGGTCGCCCCCCATACCTACCACGGTCGTTTGTCCCAATCCCGCATTGGTAAGGCTGAAAGCAATCTCGTAGCTTAAGGTACCGGAATATTTTTGTACGATGTGGATGATCTCAAAGGTATCGTCGAGGCGAATCGCTTACAGCGGCAGAAAGAGGCGATTAAAGTCGAACGGATAATTCGGGAGGAACAAGCAATTTTTGAAGAGGAGTTAGGTGCCGCTAACGTAGGATCAGTCATCCGCTCTCTGCGAGATAAGGCGGAGAAGATTCGCAAGGCAGAGCTCGGGAAAGCCTTGAATCGATTACCTGATTTAACCGATCGCGAACGCGCTGTGGTTGAAGATGCAACGCGCTTGATGATTAACAAATTGTTAAATGACGCTATGGTCAGTATTCGCAGTTGGGGCAATGATGACGACAAGGCCGTATATATCGCGGCGGTGCGCGACTTGTTCCATTTGACAGACGATTCGCCTGATTCGGTGCAACGTACCCAGGCAGGAGAAGTTGCAACGGAAGGATAACAACCGGAGGCAGTCTTGAATCTATTTCTTTCCGCAGTGACCTTTATGGGCTACCTAGGGGCTTCCGTGCTGTATGTAGGGGCCCTTTATGAAGGTCGGCGAGAACGTTGGGGTCGTTATGGCGTCGTAGCCGGGTGGGCGGCACAGACCATCTTTTTAACAAAAGACGCGATCACCACTCACGGGTTGCCAGCGGCAACCCTTTATGATTGGATGTCGTTTTTTGTCTGGGTTATGATTTCCCTATTGTTAGTGATCCAAATTCGTCGTAGTTATACCCATATCGGAAGTTTTTTAGTGCCCATTGTGTTTTTGCTTTGGTTAATGAGCCAGTTTTTGGCTCATCATAGTCAAGGAACGGCGGTTTCGGTCGCTGGTGCTTGGCTAGGGCTGCATATTGTGCTGGCGACTGCGAGCTATGCCACATTTTTATTAGCCGCGGTCTTTGGCATTATGTACACGGAAAAAGAACGGGAACTCAAAAACAAAAAAGTGCGACTTTTTTATTATCAATTGCCTCCATTGGAGGAAATGGATGAAGTTGGATCGCATCTTGTGATGCTGGGAGTTCCCTTACTGGCTGTGGCGCTTTTCATTGGGGGCTATGCGGCTACATCGGTGTGGGGGGATCACTGGACCTGGACAGCTAAGGAGATTTGGTCTCTAATTATTTGGCTCGTGTATGCAGGCTACTTAGCCTTGCGTTGGGTGGCCGGATGGCGCGGTCACCGGGCGGCAGTTTACGTTATGGTTGCGTTTCTTCTGGTCATTATCAACTTTTGGGGAATCAACTCGTTGTTTCCCGGCGCAGGATATTTTTAGATACCATGACAAGGAGGCAGAGACGATGCTCAGGATAGGGACACGCTCCAGCGCTTTGGCTGCGGCTCAAGCCGAAGCGGTCAGACAAGCGTTGCTGAGCCACGGAATTGAATCGGAACTTGCGACCTTTGTCACCAAGGGCGATCAGATTCTCGATCGGGCATTGGACAAAATTGGTGACAAGGGACTATTTACTACAGAATTGGAGATGGCGCTGCTTAAACACGACATTGACATTGCGGTTCATTCCTTGAAAGATCTTCCGACACAATTGGCGGTCGGACTTACAGTAGCGGCTTACACACTGCCTGAAGATGCCCGTGATGCACTGATTGCCGAGGCAGGGACGACATTAACTAGCTTGCCCGCTGGCGCCATTGTGGGCACATCTAGCCTCAGGCGGGCCGCGTTTCTCCGCCAACAACGTCCTGATATTCAAGTGGTTCCGGTTCGCGGCAATTTGCAGACTCGGATAGACAAATGGAGAAATCAAGGGTGGGCAGGATTAATTCTGGCAGCGGCTGGGGTACACCGCCTCCAA
>JAKAAL010000566.1 GCA_021802375.1 Bacillota bacterium
ACGTGCCGACGCCGTCGTGGGTGCATTGGCAGTGCTGGACGTTGGAAGAACCCTGGTTCTTAATTCCACATTGGAAGTTTCGCGCCTGGCTCTTAATCGCCACTCCACCACCCTTCAAACGCCGCCGGATCTTTGGAGGCGACGAAACCATGCTCATCGGCCGAGTCTAGTACTCCCTTAGGGGGAGCCTTAACCATCCTGGAGCTCCCGGAATTTAGGGCGGGGAGGCCCCGGCTATGCGACAGGACCTGCTTTTCCCCAAAATCGGAAGAGGCCTCGAACCGGTTTTTTCGTATCCATCCCATGCGCCGATTGCGCTCAGCACACCATGAATAAGGTCGCCGAATGGTTTTATGTTTGTCCTTAACCGCAAGGGTAGTACACTTGCCGAGTTTCTAATGGTGGTGCTGGCAGCAGACAAGGTGGTGCCGGGTTTTCTCTGTAGCTCATCGATGAGCCTATTCCCGGTCACGGACGGCTAAAGCGCTCCGATTCACCGAGATTCGGCGTGAAACTCAATCGCGAGGGAAGGGAACTAGGGGACCAGATAAACTGATGGTTGAGGATCAGGGAGCAGTGCCAGTCGAGGTAGAAATGGCGCTGTTCTTCCCTTAAGATTTCGGGTTGAGCACTTAGATCAAGCCTGCCCTCACTCAGGTTTCTCATGAGTACCATGCGAACTAAAGACGACCCTAGTCCCGACGTTGATGCGCCTAGAATACCCATGCGAAGATAGTGGTTATGGCGAGGACGGCTTCTTAGGTGTAGATGACCGAATCACTACACTGGTGGCCAGAGTTCGAGGCGGAATGCGCTCTTTTCCCTGCATCGCTTGGCCTAAAAGCTCCATAGCCGTGGAACCTACTTCGAACATCGGTTGGTGGACGGTGGTGAGCGCCGGTTGCACATAGCGAGCAAGAGAAATGTCGTCAAATCCCATGACTGCAATTTGTTCCACCCGCATCTTGTGTTTGTCCAGCACCTGCAGAACGCCAAGCGCCATTTGGTCGTTAGCAGAAAAGACGGCATCAATTGCGAGGTTAAGGTTAAGGATGGTCTCCATCGCTTTTGCGCCACTTTCTTCGGTAAAGTCGCCGTGGATGACAAGAACGCTGGTGGAAGCGATTCCGTGTTCTGCATACGCTCGAAAGAATCCCCTTTGCCGCGCCTGACTTGCTTCTGCTTCGACCGGGCCCGTGATTACTGCGGGGTGTAAAAATCCTTGGTCAATAAAATGTTTTCCGGCCTGATACCCTCCACCGTCATCATCAATTTTAACGCCCGTCATGTAGGCAGATGCCAACGGGTCGGGTAGCGTTCGATTCAATACAACCACCGGAAGGTCTGGCCCGGCATATTGCGCCAGTTCCCGTAGGGTGATGCCGGAGTCTAAGACGATTGCGCCGTCGATTCTTCGCTCGCGAAGCAAGCGGAGAGACCCTTGTTCTTCATGGACCGATCGTCCGCAAACGATGGGCGTCAGGCAAAGGGATGTCGCCACTTGCTCGATGCCTCCGATAAGCTCCGAGTAATAGGGACCGCTCAGATTGCGCAAGAAAACGCCCACGGTGCCACTCTTGCGGACACGCAGGTCTCGGGCCGTTCCGTTCGGTCGAAAATTTAGAGTCCTAATCACCTCTTCGACTCGAACTCTAGTGTGCTCCGATACTCGATGCGGTTGCCTGAGGACTAAAGACACGGTGGAGATGGACACCCCAGCTTCCCTGGCTACATCTCGAATGGTCGGCAAGCGCATTTCCTCCTCATAACGATTCGATCTTAGTGTAGAGCAATCCCAGAACAAGTCAATTCGCGTTCGGTTTCTCTTTATCCGTCGTATGAAGGCTAGACCACAAGATCTGAAAAAGCCCATTATTCCCGGAAGGCGGCACGTCATAGAGGAAGTGTCCGAAGAATCGAGGTCTTTGGATCTGCCGATCAGATGGGAGAGGAAAGTTTAATTTAGATAGACAATTATGCTTGACAACCGAAAATTATCGATGTAGAACTACGAATGAGGAATCGAATCGTTTCGATTTCGAATAGGAGGGAATTGAAATGGTGAACCGTCGTCCCATGGCGGTCGTGAGTACGGCACTCTTTAGCGCCGCGCTGGTGGCCATAGGATTTAGTTCTTTAGCGCTGAAGGCGCCTACGAGGTCTAGTAAGCCGTTGGTCGTAGTCTCTGGACCCAGCGGAACCTTTCAAGAAAACTTTAACCCGTTCGGCAGTGCGTTAGTAGGAACCGAGGGGCTAGTCTATCAACCCTTATTCTTTTTTAATCCCTACACCTCGAAAACACAGCCCGTGTTGGGCACGTCCTTTCGTTGGAGTAAAAAGGACACCGTCCTAACGGTAAATCTTCGCCACGGAGTGCGATGGTCGAACGGAAAGCCGTTTACCGCGAGCGACGTCGCCTTTAGTTTCAACTATCGTAAGCAGTATCCTCAGTTGGATACGACTGGTGTTTGGCAGTTTCTGTCCAGTGTCCGCCAAACGGGGCCTGAGACCGTCGTATTTACCTTCAAACGCCCCGATGTTCCTATGGATTGGTATGTCTTGGGGCAAACCCCTATCATTCCCAAGGCGGTGTGGCATTCGATAAAGGATCCGACCAAGGTCTTGAATCTTCATCCCGTAGGAACCGGGCCATATGTTGTGCATTCGTTTAACCCTGAAGAATACACATTTTCGGTCAATCATCTGTACTGGGGTAAAAAGCCAGCCGTTTCGCAAGTGGACTTCCCCGCATATTCGAGCAACACGAGCATTGCTGGGGCATTGGCACGGGGCGCAATCGACTGGGCTAGCATCTTTATTCCCAACATTCGCCGGACCTACGTCGCAGCAAGCCCCCGCAACAACCATTACTGGTTCGCTCCGAGTTCTACCCTGATGTTGTACACGAACTTTCATGACCCACTGTTAGCTCAAAAACCCGTGAGGGAAGCGATGAGTCTTGCCATTAATCGCCAGAAAATCAATGCGGCCGATTATTATTACGCACCTAAGGCCAATCGCTATGATTTACTCTTGCCAGCACAAAAGAGTTGGCTGTCCAAATCCATGCAACAACATGCGGCGCTTAGCTACAACCCTTCGGCTGCGATCGCAATTTTGAAAAAGGCAGGATATCACAAAAATAAGGCCGGCATCTTTGTCTCCCCCAAGGGGCAGGCGTTGAATTTTTCGCTACAAGTCGTCTCCACGTACTCCGAGTGGGTGGCGATGTCATCGATCCTTGCTTCCGAGTTGCACCGTGTTGGCATCGGCGTGACCGTGCAAGGAGAATCAGCCAGCCTATACGACAGCAACGTTTTGAGCCAGCATCGCTATCAGTTGGCCCTATCGTGGACCGACAACGGGCCGTCGCCGTTTTACGCGTACTACGCCATGTTGTACCCGCGTCAAACGACCAATTCCGAAAACTGGGCGAACCCGGCCACTACGCACTGGTTAGATGTGTACATGAAAACCAATCAGGGATCGGTGCATCGCCAGGCCATCGCCGCCTTGGCCAGCCTGGTGGCGAAAGATCTTCCCTCTATTCCGCTCGTGGAAACTCCGACCTGGTTTGAATACCGAACGCAGTCGTTCGCCGGTTGGCCTTCCGCTACGAACCCGTATGCTCAGGGTGGACCCTGGCTGTCGCCCTCGAATGGTCTCATTGCTACCCAGTTGAATCCGGTCAAGTGAACTTTGGGGCGACAAAAGACTTGGACTGAGGATGGGAGATCTAGTCCTCCTATCCTCCTGTAAGTTTTTGCTGTGGAACAACTGGGCCGCTTATGGCGGTAGATCTTTGAGGGCGACTTTCCTCACCTTTCAGGTTCCGAACATCCCAGATCCGGCAAGACGGGAGGGATAAAATGCGCTACATTGTCGACCGATTGGGCTTCTTATTCATATCGGCCTGGGCGGCGGTGACCATCAACTTTATTTTGCCCAGACTTATGCCGGGCAACCCAGCCTTATTGATGGTCTCGCGCTACCAGGGTTCTCTGTCACCGCGAGCGCTCCAAGCCATCAAACTGGAATTTGGAGTGACCTCGCAATCCTTAATCACGCAATATGGACATTATCTGAGCAACCTTTTGCATGGCAATCTCGGAATCTCCTTGACATATTATCCGGTGCCCGTAAGTCAGATTATTGCCAGCAGTTTGCCGTGGACGCTTGGCTTGGCGGGGACAGCCACCATCATCGCGGCGG
>JAKAAL010000567.1 GCA_021802375.1 Bacillota bacterium
AGCAGGCCACCTACAGTTTTGAAGCGGCGGACACGGCGCTTTTGACTCAATTGTTTGACCTTTATGAGCAGGAGGCCCGAAATCTCCTAAGCCGGGAGTTGGTCCGGCCCGGCTATGAATTCATCCTAAAAGCTTCGCACGTCTTCAACACGCTCGATGCGCGCGGTGGAATTTCGGTTACCGAACGTCAGGCCTATATCGGGCGGATGAGAAGTTTAGCGCGCATCGCAGCCCAGAAATGGCTGGTCGAGGGACGATCATCGGAGGAGAAGAGGCAGCCCACGACCCTGCCCTGAAGGGCAGAGCTGGGGAAAACCGGATTGAGTTGACCAGAGAAAGCGGTAACTGGCCCGCTCCGTTTGCCATGGGTGGTTCTGATGGGCGCCGGGATGCATCCTCAATGAGATCCAAGGCGAAACGCCGAAGGTTTTCGCCGTCTTCGTCTGGAAAGGACTCTAAAGGCCTGGGTTACAGGGCTCGTAGGGAGGCAGTATGTGGGGTAGACCGACGGAAGACACTGTGGACGGCTGTTCAGAGAAACGCACGCTGGTCCACCCGATGATGCCCTTCATGATGCGCCTGACAGATGGCTGGCAAGAAGAGTCTGCCTAGCAAGCCGTGCCGCTGAAAGGAGATCCTGATAGCAGAACGACAGGAATGGATCGTGGCCGCCGTCAATCGCCAAGACGCGGGGTCTGCCCCTTTTTAGGCACCTGAAAGCCCCGCCCTGCAAGGCGGAGTCGTTGACGAAGATAGCATTGCAGAAAGGAGTAGCGGGACTGGAGGGGGAGGATTTGCCTGCCGCACTATCGTCCCCCGGCCTGAAGGCCGAGGGGTCCCGCACAAATTGGATGAATACAAAAGAATTCGTCTTTGAGATCGGGGTTGAAGAGATCCCTAGTCGTTACGTGAAAGACGTTTCCCGAGAGCTCCATGCCCGAATGAGCGAAGCACTTCAAGACCAGCGCCTATTTGCGCAAGCGCTAACCGCCCGGTACACGCCTCGCCGTCTGGTTGTTTATGGAGCGGTTGCCGCGACCCAGAAGCCAAAGACATCGACGATCCGCGGCCCACGCCTGGAGGTCGCCTATCGCGATCATCTGCCCACGCCCGCCTTAGAGGGATTCCTGCGCCGAGCATCGGCTTCGCTTGCGGACCTTCAGCAAGAGATCGTTGACCAGAAAACCTATCTGAGCGTGGCGCGGCGGGAACCAGAGCGAAACGCTGAGAGCGTTTTGGCCGAAGTTGCCAGTCAAGCCTTTTTGGCCATGAACTTGCCACGCAGCATGCGTTGGGGCAGTGGCGAGGCACGCTTTGTGCGTCCCATCCGTTGGCTGGGATTGTGGTTGGAAGATCAGCCTTTGAGTCTTAGCCTGGCTGGAATTCAATCGGGCTCGGTAAGCTATGGCAATCGGACCGATCATCCGGAGCCTCTGGCGATCACGTCAGCGGCCCAGTATCCTACGGTGATGGAAACGGTGTTAAAAGTCGTGCTCGACCAGGATGTGCGCAAGGCGATCATCCGCCAGCAAGGGAGCGCGCTGGCCAAGCAGGCGGGAGGCTTCATGGAAGAGGATGACGGCCTCTTGGAAGAGGTGGCGGCGCTGGTGGAATGGCCAGTGCCCTTTCTAGGCCAGTTTGATGGGAGCTTTCTGGACGTACCCGAGCCTATTTTGACCACGGCCATGAAGGTTCATCAGCGATACTTTCCCATGCGAGACCATCAAGGCAGGCTTTTGCCGGCCTTTATCGGGGTGAGAAACGGCGTCGGGCGCGATCTCGACAAGGTGCGACATGGTAACGAGAAAGTGTTGCGAGCCCGGCTTAACGATGCCGACTACTTCTATCGCCAAGATATTAAGATACCGCTTTCTAGCCGAGCCCGAGGCTTGGCTGAAGTGGTGTTCCATGCCAAACTGGGAACTTACGCGGACAAGGTCGGGCGCTTGAGAGCCTTGTTCTTAAAGACCAAAAGCCTATGGGTGTTGGCGGACGGGGAGGCACACGAAGTGGAGCGGGCCATCGACCTAGCCAAGTGTGACTTGCTCACCCACGTGGTGGAGGAATTTTCAGAGTTAGAGGGGATCATGGGGGGCATTTATGCAGCGCACGATGGGGAGTCCGAAGGGGTGGCCATGGCCATTTCCGACCAGTATCTACCTCGGCAACAGGGCGATCCCGTGCCCCGAAACCGCGTTGGTGCGGTGCTTGGATTGCTGGATCGGTTGGACACGCTGATCATGGCTTTTGCCCATGGAATCCAACCGACGGGTTCGGAAGACCCATTTGGCCTTCGTCGCAGTGCGCTTGGGATCGCCCGGATTTGGACGGAAACGGACGTTGCACGAGAGATTGAGCTGAACGCCCTATTGAGCGAGGCCAAGGCCTTGTACCAGCTTAGCCAGCTCGAAACCGAGGGACCGCGTGAATTGGTGGTCTCCCGACTAAAGAGCCACTGGGCAGAGGAGGTCCCAGCGGAGGTTATTGACGCCCTTTTAGCGGTCGACGGACGCCTGGCCAGCCTACGCTCACGAATTGCCCTGTGGCGTGATTTATCCCACCAGGAAGACCGATGGGCGTCCTACTTAATGGCATTTAAGCGCGTAGACCGGGTGTTAGGCGAGTGGACATCCGAGTCGCTGGCGGAACGCTACCAATTGGACGAAGAGGAGCGTCTGGCCCAGGAGATCCGGAGAATGAACCAGACCGCAGAGATTCAGTCGTGGTGGCAGGCGGTGCCGGAGATGGTGTCGGCGTTGGCCGAGTTATTCGAGGCGGTGTTGATCATGGATGCCAATCAGGAGGTGCGGCAAAGCCGTCTAAACCTGCTCGCGAAAGCCCGTTCCTCGCTATCGCGCTACTGGGATCCTGGCAAATTGCCGTCATAGCAAGATTAGGTACGAGGAGTTCGTATAAAAGGAGCAAAACATGGAAGGCGGAGCACGTCTAGGCAAAGTCTTTATTGTGTCCGATGCCCTAGGGGGAACGGCAGAACGGATTTATCGGGCGGCCATTGTGCAGTTTCCCGGGGCGGACGTGGAGGTGGAGCGCGTGTCACATCTGCGTACATGTGCCGATGTTGACCGCCTTTTGGCCCGATGTCAAAGGTCGCTGCCCGCGTTAATTGTCTATACCCTGGTCGAAAGCGAGCTTCGCGCCTACTTGGCTTCCCAGGCACTTCGCGTGGGCGTGCGCGGGATTGATGTTTTGGGGCCCTTGCTTCAGGATTTGGCTCAGGGCTTGGACCAGGCTCCCACCGAGATTCCTGGATTGACGCACCGCGCGGACAGCAACTACTATGCCCGCGTGGAGGCAGCCGAATTTGCCGTCCGCTTCGATGACGGCAAGAATCCCAAAGCCATTCGCGAGGCGGATTTGGTACTTGTGGGCGTGTCGCGCACATCTAAGACGCCTTTAAGTCTGTACTTGGCCAACCGCCGTCTCAAGGTGGCAAACGTGCCCGTGGCCCCAGAACTTCCCGTGCCCGACCTCTTGCACAAGCAGGCCCAGAAGGTAGTCGGACTCACCATCTCTCCTGAACTGCTGCTTTCCGTGCGCCGAGAGCGCATGCGGGCGCTGGGTGTCTCTACGTCGTCGCTCTATGCTACGGCTAGTCGGATAGAGGAGGAGTTGGCGTTTGCCGACCGGCTCTTTGCCCAGTTGGGTTGTCCTGTGATCGATGTGAGCCATCAAGCGGTGGAAGAGACGGCCGACAAGGTGTTAAGCGCCTGGAAGAGGACGATCGGGCCAGAGCAAAATGGGCATAGCTACCATGGCTGACTCACCGCTTATCCTTGGGCATCGTGGCTTTAGTGCGAAATATCCCGAGAACACCAAGATATCCTTTCGGAAAGCGATGGAGGGGGGCGCCGACGGAGTTGAGCTTGACGTTCAGCTGTCAAAAGACGGTGTGGTCATCGTGCTCCACGACGATTCGGTCGAGCGGACCACGGGAGACGGCTCAGGAAGCGTGTCGGAACTCTCCTGGAGGGCCCTTCGCACGCTGAATGCCGCTTACCAACGTCCCGACTTAGCCAGGGAGCCGATACCTAGCTTGGCAGAAGTGCTTGATGAGTTGATGGACTTTAAGGGTGGCCTGTGCAACATCGAAATGAAGCCATGCGAACGCTGGCGGGACCTCGTGCAGGCGACCTTGCAGGTCGTTCGAGCGCATCCCTATACCGTGCGCTACTCTTCGTCTCC
>JAKAAL010000568.1 GCA_021802375.1 Bacillota bacterium
TCCTGTATTTTGATGCCACCGAGTGCAATCGGTGGTTTTTTCTTGAGCAAAATGGCGTGAAACCATAAAAAAATGCCCGTTTCAGGGCCGTTTGTGGGGGCAATATGCAGGAAAAACATAGTCCTGTAGCGAAGTACCAACTATGAAAGTTGGGACGTTTGCGGAGTTGCCCTCTGCCAAACGGTAGTGGAGGCTGGAGACCTCCCCCCTGTGGCGTATATTTCGCCATCCGGCAGGAAAATCCTGCTACACTTTCCAACAAAATTGATCGAGCCCCTTGTCGAATAGACGGGGGCTTTCGATATCTTTGGAAACAGTGTCACATAGAATAATTTTGTGTTACTATAATTGTGCTTAAACGAGTCGTATTGTTGGTATCGGCGCGGCAAAGAGCGCAGCGGCGTAACTAGGTGACTTGCGGGGCGCAATTGCACCAGAAAGGGCGCAAGAGGCATTTTAGCCACGCCAAAGAAAACATGTGCGCTTAAGAGCGTGGTAGGTAACCGTTAAGCGCGGGAAAGCGGAATGAAGGTAACCAGAAGAGCGAACATGGGCATTGGTGTGTAGCTACGAGCAATTATGCGCTGTAAGGGAGGACGCATTGATGGGAATCGGAATTGGCTTGGACGTGGGTTACGGGTACAACAAGGTGGTGCGGGCCGACCAGTTGGAGCGTTTGGTCATGTTCCCTAGCATTAGCGGTGCCTTGTCGAGTCAGGCGATGGCAACGGCTGAGGCATTGTCCGTTTCGTATAGTCAATGGGATTACCAAGGCATGACCCGTTTAGTGGGAGACGATGTATACAGTTCCAATTGTCGTACGGTTTACCGCGCCTATGACGCAAATCGCGTCGATAACGAGCACTACAAGTTTCTGGCGTTGGTAGGTATCGCTACAGTGTTGCCAGCGAACGTTGGAACCCCGTTGAAAGTGCGAGTCGTGACCGGGCTTCCCAATCAATACTTTTTAGCCGAGCGTGAGGCGTTGGCCGCAATACTCAGAGGGCACCACGCGTTGACCCGTCAGAAGGGCCAAAAGAGGTTCGAGTTTGAGTTCGTTGTCGAGGACGTTAAGGTGTTGCCGCAAAGTATTGGTGGCCTGACAGATGCGTATTTGCAGAAGGATGGCAACGGGGATGCGGCTCTTCTGGATTTGTATGTCGGTGGTGTCGATATTGGTTTTCGAACGGTGGATCCAGCGGCCGTGAGTCCGGGATGGAAGTTGGATCCGGAAGCTCTACGGCCTGGTGGAGACAATCTCGGAATGGCTATGGCTGCTAAACTGTGTGATAGCTACCTCTCAACGGAATGGGGACTCAACTTGGGCATCCATGAGGTCGACGAGGTTGTTCGAACGGAACAGGTTAGGGTTCGCGGGGAACTGCGAGACATCAGCCAACAAGCAAGAGAGTGGAAGCGCCAGGGGGCCGTTCAGATATGGGAATACCTTGGAGCCCAGTGGGACCGTATCAAGCGTCTTGACCGAATTTACTTCATGGGTGGTGGGGCGGAAGCTCTGTTCCCACACCTTCTTGCCACTGCACCCAAAGGGATTACACGTGATTTGGTTCTTAGCCCGAACGCAAGCGGGGCTATTGCTAGAGGATTCGGGAAAGCGGCCTTGCAGTGGCAACTGGCGAAAGGGGCTGTGATGCACGCATGAGCAAGAGCATACGCGTCAACGTCACGGTTAGCGAGCCACTTTTAGTCGAAAAACTGGAGGCTTTGGGCCGCTTTGAAAAGAGTGCGTTTGTGCGGCGAGGCCTATTGGCGGTCATGCGGCTCGAAGCGCAAGGGTACACAGTAGACGATCAGGGAAGGGTTGGGCGGTTGCTCGACGGTTTGGAACGTGACGTTCCTAGTGGGTCGCTGGTCACTGTTGCGGCTGGGCAGACAGCTGAAGTTGTCAAGCCCGATGCCGCAATGCAGAACATGTTGGAGCAGTTTTAGTCTATTCTGCGATAGCCACGGCGAGATTTCCGCTGACACAAGGATGCGGCGATGGATTCGGTGTATTCCAGCGACCCATGGGCACGAAGTTTAGACTGCTGGCCGGTGCGCCCGATGCGACCCCATGCGGTCCAGCACTCCCAGTCTCCAAACATGTCTTGGGTAACCCACACCGCATACCAGCGATACAGATTATGGTCGCTGTCAATACGGTGAGCATACCAGGGATTGAAGGCGCTCAGGTTTTTGTTCGTCTGCATGTATCCTCCGACTTTCGGGGCCGTCCACGGGGTAGTTCTGGTGGGCGGCCTCCACGTTCAATGATGGCCGTTATCCATGGCTCAATATCAGCGCGGAACCAAACAGGGCCGGTGGCTAATTGCTCGGTTGGAGATGGCAACTTCTTGCGGTGATACCACACGCGAACAATGGCTGGATTTGCACCAATGGCTTCGGCTATTTCTGCAAGCCCAAATAACTGGCGTGGGATCATCCAGTGTGGTCCAGAGACAATGCGAGTTGTTCCATGAGGCGAATCACAACCCAGCGCTCGGAGCCGTTTGTCTCGTCGAGAATCTCCTCTAACCAGGCCATTAGCCAAGTGCCGTCATCTTCGCGAAAGGATGGAGCGATGATGGATTCAGCCACAATAGAACACCTCCCAATAAGTCGTTAACTAATATAACGTTATTTATGATAACAATTTATTGACATGTGAGCAACGGTCGTTATTCGGCGATTTTTGACCCATGGAATGAAAAGTGGAGGCAGAAGGGGAGCGATATAAAAGCAGGTGTTTCCACGTGGAAACACCTGCTTCGTAGTTCAGTTGGTCGCGTCAGAATTTGTGATTTCGTCGTCCATTAATGGGTCGCGCCATGGTGTGGATCTAGAGCGGAACCGCGAGAGAAGAATACCCATGCTCAGTGGTAGTTGCTGAGGTTCAAGGGTCGGCATTCGGTTTGCGAACCATTCTGCAAAACCCAGGCGATTGATGGCTACGAGATGCAGAATGTACGAGGCCCACTCTTCTGTCGCTTGCGGATCGCCAGATTCCTTCGCGAGGATGAGCCAGTCGTGCCAGAGATCCTCCATCACATCGTGACCTGCAAGTTGATCGACAGAATCGGTTTGGAGTAAGTGGCGTAAATGTTCCAACGACTTTCTGTTTTTGTGGACCTGCCAATCAATAACGGCTTTGATTCCTGATAGTGCGAGTTTGTACCCGTCGCTCCATTCGGGTGGGTAGGACGCGAGAGCGTCATGGTAGGTTTTCTCGAGTGCATCAAAGTTGTCGGTCCACCAATAGTGATGTGTTACGGTCCACCAGTACATTTGCCAGTTTAAGGGAGACGAGGTAGCGTAATGATGAAGTTCAGGCCACGCATCCGGGTTGCCTCGGCCATCGAATACCAAAACCATATGATGAGCCAACTGCACTTGAGTGGATGTCTCAAAGGAGAGATCGGGGTCTTCTAAAGCTTTCGTATACCAATACGCGGATTGTTTGAAGTGGCCGATATCTCGGCAAAACCTGGCGCGATTGCGAATAGCTTTCCAGTATTCGCCACCCGCTTTCGCGGGCCATCGCTTAATCATTATGTTGGATAAGGATAATGCAAAATCCCACTGATTGCTAAGGCGCGCCCAGTGTATTAGTCCACGCAGGCTTTCATAAGGCATGGCATCGAATTCATCCTGCATCATTTCATCAGGGGTGAGATGATACGCGATGGATTGCACAAGGGCTGAGGCTTTGGAAGTCTCTAATGGATCGTTCATCCCTGTGGCCCAGTTCCAGCAACGTCGAGCATAACGAAATGCATCGCGATAAAAACCATCTGCGTATGCTTCGATAGCTAGACGATGCCATTTGTTCCCCGTCTTCTGGGTTATAGTCTCAGTCAGATCCTCAACCCGGAGGCCGAGTACCAACGCTATGGCTGCTAATTTTTTAGGTGGGGGGGTTCTGAGGCCTGCTTCATACATCGCAAGCGCCGAGCGGGAAACTCCAGGAAACTGACCTTGAAGCAATCCAAGCGATTTGCGATGACGCTTTATGCGCTCACCAAGCATGTTGTCTTTATGTGCTATGTCATCCATGACAGACACCCCAATCCTTGGTAAAATACTTGCTATGTGAAAATATTCGAGGCTCCGTTGTGGAATCCTTTTTTGGGATGGTGAAATTTTGTTCATGGTCAATGGCACAGCAATGTGCCAAATAAATTCAGGTGGACCACTTGAGTTC
>JAKAAL010000569.1 GCA_021802375.1 Bacillota bacterium
AAGTATCCCCCATCCTCACGAGCTACGTTTCGTACCCGTACGTCGCGACGCCAAAATTTACTCTAATCGTTGGAAGCAGTGCGTCAGCCTGACGTCGATTATCGACCGAACATTATCCGCGAAACATTTGGTTCGTGCACTCATCGGCTTAATATCTTGGTTCTGTTGACTTGTCGGCGCCCCTTGTTAATTTGGGTGCCCATTCTCTCGCGCATCGTGGCACTCAAACCGACCCTCAGTGACAAGCAACTGATACCTTACCCATTTGAGGAGGGATTTAGGATGCAATATGTCTTTGTTGGGAAAACCGAAATTAAAGCATTGATCGTTGGATTGGTCACCGGAGCCCTGTATGGAGCACTGAATCTCCCTATTCCCGCGCCGAACGTGCTCGGCGGCAATCTCGCCATTTTGTTTACGTTTGTGGGATTGGTCATTGTCGGGATGATTCGGCGTGAAATTAAACTCGGGCGCCCCCCTTTATTATCGGCGGAGGACTCTCCGACGTTTCCGAGCTGACTTCGCCACTCGACTGACCAATCAGTGAAGCACCTCAAGAAAGGAGATGGACCAGATGGACCACATTGGAATAGGCATCACGGAGCTTGAAGCATCCGGCGTAGGACTCTTTACGGGAGTCATTTACGCATGGCTACGGGCCCCGATTCCGGCCCCAAACGTTCTCGGCGGAATCATGGCGATTTGGGGCACTTTTGCCGGGCTGGTCATTGTCCAATTGATTCAACATCATGTCGTGTTTTTCTTATAACAGAAAGGAGAATTCCCGATGGGTGACCCAACGTTCCATGTCTTGAAAGCCACACCAGAAACCGTGCAATGGGGCTATTTTGATCGGCTTATACCGCCCGTATTGCGGATTCGTTCAGGAGACATCGTCGCCGTCGAATCGCTCACGCATCATGCGGGAGATGCCCCCGATCTCATGATGGATGATGCGGTCCAGCACGTATATGAGACCATTCCGGTCACGGATCGAGGCCCTGGTGTGCACCTAGTGACCGGTCCTATCTACGTCGAAGGAGCCGAAATCGGCGACGTGTTGGAGTGTCGGGTATTGGATCTCACCCCACGTCTCCCCTACGGGTCTAATTTTGAAGCCAACTGGGGACTCCTCTATGAGGAATTTGATCGAACGGAGCATGTAGTTATTTGGCAAGCCGATACCAGATTGGGAGTTGCACGCGCAGCGTTTCAATACCCATTTCCCGGTAAATTAGAAATCCCGGGTACGATCACCCCTCCTGGAAGTATTGCCCGCGCGCATGCTCTATCGAACATCAGTGTCCCACTTCGTTTACATCTCGGCACCGCAGGCGTAGCGCCGGCGGTAGATGGGCGAGTCAGTACTATTCCGCCCGCCAACTTCGGCGGCAATGTCGATAACCGATGGTTCGGCACTGGAACCTCCATGTTCTATCCCGTGTTAAATGAGGGCGCATTATTTTGGTGCGGAGATTCTCACTTCGCCGAAGGCGACGGGGAAATTAGCGGAACCGCCATTGAGGGGCACCTCAACGCCACCATTCAACTTACCGTGCACAAAGACACGCATATTCACAACCCAGTGTTGGAAACGCCGCAGGCATGGATGTGCCACGCGTTTGACCGTGACCTCAACGAGGCCATGCGGCTCGCCGCACTTGAGGCCATTGAGTTTCTTGTCGATCGAGAAGATCTCACGCGACACGAAGCCTATTCGCTCCTGAGTGTAGCAGGAGATTTTCACGTGACGCAGGTCGTCGATGATGTCAAGGGGATTCATGTGGTCCTGCGTCGAGATTTTCGTCGGCTGTAGCTTAGTAGAGCGAACTGGAATTCACCCAAAGCAGACCCTGAGTGTTACTTCAGGGTCTGCTTTCCCTCTTAGTGCTGTTTTGATAAAGTGGACCCCGTCGTCAAGACCATTCCAAGTTCTTATCTGATTCTATCCCTCTTGGCGAGACCATTGAGCTCATGTTAGAAATTGATACCGGTATGCATCGTTGCGGGGTAGATACTCCCCACGAAGCAGTATCCCTCGCATCGGCAATAAGCGGCATGCGAAATGTACGACTGGTGGGCATCATGACCTACGCCGGGCATGCTCACGACGAACTCTCCACCGCCTTTGTTCGCCAGGTAGGCCAATGGGCGACGGCGAAACTACTCGACATCGCCGAAGCGCTAGACAAAGCCGACCTACCAATTGCAATTATTAGTGGGGGCTCAACCCTGACGAGTGAAGCAGCTCTGTCGATCCAAGGCTTAACCGAAATCCGGCCGGGCACATACATTTTTAATGACCTGCGCACTGAAGAAGCTGGGTCCTGCACTCGAAGCCAAATCGCAGCAACAGTTTTGACGACAGTAATATCGCGGCCAAGTAAAGATCGGTTGGTGCTTGATGCGGGATCCAAGACACTAACTCCCACTCACCTGGCAACGTTTCACTATGGCATCAGCCAGCAATACCCCGATCTTCGTGTCGTTAGATTGTCCGAGGAACACGGGATACGCTCCGTTAATCCTGGTAATCCTCTGCGCATCGGAGACCGTATCGAGATCTACCCTGCCCACATTTGCGTGGTCATTAACATGCAACGTACGGTGTACCTGCGTAATGGCAATGCTATTGTTGGCGAGATGCCCATTGATGCCGCGCTAGCCAGCAGGTGACAAAGGCTTCACCGACAACGGATATCCCTTACGGCATCGGACTCGTTACTGTTGCGCGCTGGCGAATGGTCCCCATGGGAGGGATGCATCGCGGGATCCCACGGACGTGGTTGCGACGCCGGGGCCTTACGTCGAGCCGGCCCACCTATACCTCCGCGAGGTGTTCCCGGATAAAGCGGCGCATCTGATTCCGGACAATGCGAAAATCCATCATAAGATAAGCACTACAGCCGCACCTCACCGACCATCCGGAGCAAAAACCGCAGGCTCCTACTCGCGACTTACTTTGTGCGCCAGTTTGCCGGGCTCAATTCCTTGTTCTGCGGCCCACGACACCAATAACCGCTCGATGATGATGATTTCTAATAGGGGCAATAAGTCGTTGTGGGCTGTCGGCAAAGACCAGTCGGCAGGCTCCGACCCAAGTTGATAAATCCGATTACCCTGCTGGACCAAATCACGATAGAGCTGATCTTGTAGGGCGCGATACCGTCCCCATCCACTAAATGAGATAAGATCTCGATCATACCCCCATTGCAACGGCCCATGACGAAATCCGGCACCCGAGAATCCTGTCGCGGTGACATTGGCACCTTCACGCAAGATCAGAGCTCCCTGATAGGCCGACGTAAGCGATGGTCCTCGCCCAATCAGCGTCAGGTCACGGGGAACCGAAGGGAACAACATCGGTTCATTCAAAAGTCTCTCGATCTGCGCCGGTATAGGCGCCAGATACTCTGGGGAAACGCCAGCCAAAAGCGCCATGACAGCCAGCGTGTTCAAATAGGTTTTGCTAGTCGTCGCGGTTTCAGGGCCTGCATCAAGCGTCACAACCGGGAACGGGTACCGCGCTAATTGCGAGTCGGGTTCGTTGGTAATGCCGAGTATATTGCGCCCTTTCGCTTCATCAGCCAACTGAAGCACCTCGGGGCTTTCTCCTGATTGAGATACCAGCACCCATAACCCCGCGCTGTCTACTAATGCCCCAGCGTCGTCCCTAGCCATAGACGCCTCGACAGCCACTGCAGGCATCCCTTGTTTATTGAGGAGCCAGGCGCCATAGAGGCCCGCAAAATACGAACTGCCCATACCCAAGAAAACGACCGGTTTATCCGAAGCTAGATTCAGGTGCGGGTCTTGACGAGACCAATTCGATAAGAGCGTCTGCAAAGCGTGTGGCTGTTCGGCCATTTCTGTCAAAAAGTTCATCGCGATATGCTCCTTTACCCTTTCAAACCCGACAAGGCAATTCCCTGCACAAAATAACGTTGTGCCACTAAGAACAAGACAAGGACGGGAATTGTAAAAATAAACGACGCCGCCATAAGATAATTCCACGCAGTAAAATGCTGGCTTTGAAATTGCTGCAATCCAACCGACAACGTTAACAACGACCCCTTGTTCAGCATAATCAGCGGGGCTACAAACATCGTCCAACTAGAAAGAAAGCTAAACATCCCCACGGTAATTAAGCCCGAGCGCGAAAGCGGCAACGCAATCTTCCGAAACGTGATCCAGCGGCT
>JAKAAL010000570.1 GCA_021802375.1 Bacillota bacterium
GATGTATGAAACCTGTTCCAGATACTGTTTTGTTGGCGCAATTGGAAATACCATTCGACACAGTGAGGACAGGATTTGCCCAGCATTCCGGAATACGTATCTTAAACCCGGCGCCAGCTGATGCAAGTTATGCCCAGGAATCATGGGATTGGGTCGATATTCTCACACCCAATGAAACCGAAGCTCGGATACTGTGCGGATTGACGCCCGATGACCCCGTGACATCCTCTGACTTGCTCCAGTTGATGGCTGGCCGAACTCACGGCAAAACTATCGTGCTTACCTTAGGCGCTGAGGGGGCTCTAATCTGGCACCAAGGACAGAATATTCGCATTCCTGCTGTATCAGTTAAGGCGGTAGACACCACCGGAGCGGGTGACATATTTAACGGGGTGTTCGCGGCAGAACTCGCGCACGGAGAATCATTGCCGCAAGCTGCCTACAAAGCGTGTGTGGGAGCTTCCTTAAGTGTGCGTTGGCCTGGTGTCATCCCGGCAATTCCGTCGGTGGATGAGGTGGAGCGTACATTACAAGGGGGGCACCAAAATTGAGCAAATACGTGGGGGGGTCCCCTCTGCCTTTGTTCACAGGGAGTGATATGAGTGAATTTGGTAGTCGATACCGACACAGCGGGCGATGATGCGATTTCTCTTTTAATCGCCTTGCGCACGGCGTGGGTCGATGTGCATGGTATCACGATTAATGTCGGAAACGTAAAGTTCGACCAACAGGTGGAAAACGCTCTAAAGACCGTCGAAGTAGCTGAGAGAGCAGGACAAGTGCCCGTTTATCCGGGGGCTTCGATTCCGTTGTTGCGGGAATGGGTGAGTGCCGAATACGTCCATGGTTCTGATGGTATGGGCGAAGCTTATTTCCCCCCTGTACGTCAACGCCCGGAGGTCACCAACGCGGTCCAATTCCTCCTGGAAGCTTCGCATCGATGGAACGGGTCTTTGGTCATTGTTGCTCAAGCTCCTCTTACCAATTTGGCCCTGGCTGTGCGCCAGGATCCTACCTTTTCCTCTCGTGTCGCCCAATTGTGGGTGATGGGGGGGAGCGGCAATGGCATCGGTAATATCGAGCCGTTGTCGGAATACAATTTTTATGTTGATCCTGAAGCGGCCGCCGTTGTATTTTCTGCCGGTTTTAACCTGTATATGGTCGGTTGGGATGTAGCGCTTGAGGCCAGTATACTGGGCCCCTCGGATCTCAATCGAATTCGCCTGATGAACACACCCTGGAGCCGGTTCTTTTTGCAAACGCAAAAAACCACATTAGAGTTTAACCAACGTGATGGAGGAATTGATGGGACCAGTCACCCGGATTCACTAACGATGGCGATGGCCTTGGATAATAGGATATGGCAAGAGGGCGCAGACTATTACGTGGCCATTGAGACGCGAGGTGAATTTACGCGGGGGACCTCGGTCGTCGATCGACTCAACGTGTGGAAGAAGCCTGCCAATGCCCACATCTGCATAAAGGCCGATGCTAATCGTTTTAAACAAATGTTGCTGACTCTATTGGAAACAGGCAAGACCGGAATCCAGCCAACCTAACCCATGTGCCCCAAAGTCGGCCTGAGAAATTTATCATCTCCCGTCTATCACTAACAAGAACGGCAGCTTTTCGGAATATCTACCAACAGCTTCATAAAGAGTGCCTAGAATTGATTTTTTCAAACGAAGGAGGTCGACTATGGCAGGATCATCCAAACTGGTACCCGAGGTGTCAACGGCGGGTATTCTCGGGGAAGTGGAGACCGTCGGGATTTTACCGGTCCCTGATAAGCAGCGCACCATGTCGCCCGGTAAAATGACCATTGTGTGGTTAATGGCCTCGGCTTCGGCGACCACACCACTTATCGGGGCATTGCTGTTTCATTTTGGTGTGACCGATATGATTTTAGCAATTGTGTTGAGCTGGGTTATCGGTCTGGTGCCCGCGGGACTCTTTTCTGAAATGGGGCGGGAAGTCCCGTTAACGGCACTCATTGTTGCTCGCAAAAGCTACGGGACTGCGGGAGCTTTTTTATTTTCGGTACTTTTTACCTTTGTTAACATGGGATGGTTCGGTCTGAATACGGCGGTGGCGGGAGAGACGTTGAGCGCCATCACGCACATGTCCGGCAATCTTTGGTTTTGGATTATCGGCGTGATTCAAGTGATCTTGGTACTGTTTGGTATGAAGTGGTTGGAATATTTTTATCGTTATACTTCTATCGTTCTGCTAGTGTGTTATGGTGTCTTGGCCTATTATTTGCTCTCTCACTATCATGTGAATATGCCGGGGCCAACCGCACCTATGGCTTGGGGTACAGCAATTACCACAGTCGTCACCTTTTCCATTCTGGCTTGGACCTATAAAGTGTCCACCGTGTCCCGATTTGCTACCCCGGCCTCCAATCCTCGTGGCAAAACCGCATTCTTTTTGGCCCCCTCGGTAGGAATTATGGTATCGGTGCTGGTAATGGGTCTCATGGGTATGTACTCGCAACAAGGAACCGGAAATTGGAACCTGGCATTGTTAGGTGCTCATGCACCGGTTTGGGGTGTCATCGCTGCGGTCGGGGTCGCCCTGGCCATTATGCATACGAATGCGATGAACCTCTATCCATCAACGGTCGACTTGCTGGTGGCCATTAACACATTTCGCCGCCAGACGAAGTGGGAGCAGCCTATTGCCACAATTATCTTAGGAGTCCTGGGCACCGTTTTGGCCATTTTAGGCATTCTTAATCACGTGATGGGCTTTTTGGATGTCATTGGTGACGTTATCATTCCCTTTACGTTTCTCATGTTAGTCGACTGGGTGTGGGTACAACGGAAAAAGACACCCGCCGCGGCCTTTTTTGAACATCCCCGCACTCCTCGCGACTGGTGGCGGTGGTCGGCTATCATTGCTTTCGGTGTCGGGTTGGTTATCAGCATCTGGGGCGCTGATTGGCTCCCGGGTCTCTTCACCACGGTATTGCCGTTGCCAGTGGTGGGCGGCTTGGTTTCAGGTTTGATTTACGCAGGTTGGGAGATCCCGCGGGCTACAGCTAAAGCATAAATGGTCAGGTAATCCTGGCTAAAAAAACCGGGGATTTTAGAACCCCCGGTTTTGATCTGCTCGCCTCGAGGACAGACTATTCAGGGATGCGGTTGCTCCCAGACTAAATCTATTCCATAATTCAACAATAGCCATGGGGCGAGTAGCGTCCAGTTGACGCATGACCGCTGCGACTTGGGTGAAATAGGGGCGGGCGCCTGACTCATAGGTGGCGGCCTCATTGGCTAAGCTCCACATGACGACACAGGGATGATTCTTGTCCCGTTGAACCAACTCCCTGCAGTTGATGGATATGTGTTTCGAGTAAGGTCTCACTAATACGATCCAGAACGAACACAGTCTGGTTCCGATCCCACATCTTTAATCCTACAGCGGGGACCTCGTCGATGACGACTACACGCAGTTGATCCGCTAGGTCCATGATCTCCTCCGCATACGGATAGTGCGATGTGCGAAAAGAATTTGCGCCAATCCACCGCAGTAAATTGAAGTCCTTGATGGTTAATACCGCATCCAGCCCCTTGCCGCGAATGTCGGCATCCTCATGCTTGACGAATCCACGGAACTAGAACGACTTATTATTAATATAAAAGCCCTGCTCACTGACACGCACCGTGCGAATTTCAACCGGTAAAGGGTACTCGTCGTCGATTCTGTTTCTTGGACCGACTGATTGAGTGACGAGCGAATAGAGGTAAGGAGCACCAGGTTCCCAAAAGTAGGCATCCGGTACGAGTATGGTACCAGATGCCCCCTGGCCAAGACCAACTTCCATACCGTTGCCATCTAAAAGGTGCACTTGCAGGGTAACGGGCAGCTGTTCTGTACTGTGGCGTCGGCCTATTTCTTGGATCATTGCTACATGGATGTCGTAGTGGGTGAGCCCCGTCGTACCATCAATGTCGGTATGTGTCGTAATGTCGTCGATATATCTCCGGGGTGTCCTATATGGGGTACGGCAACGATTCCTTGAATTTCGGGCCATAAGCAAGAACATTCTCGTGTGGGTTACAGTGTATTGATTTTCTCCAGAATTTTTTTCCTGCTGGGATTCGTGTACATCAGTGTCGTGTGAATGTTACTGTGTCCGGCGATGGCTGCTACCTCATGGACATTGAATCCTTTCTCCAGTGCGTTTGAG
>JAKAAL010000571.1 GCA_021802375.1 Bacillota bacterium
TTTAGCAAACGGGCTCCCTGGATAAAGAGGTGTATGTGTTTGCCATATCGGTAGAAGCCATGCCAGACCAGACGGCTTCGCCGGTACTAGACTTTCCGTGGGTAGCCTTTCCGAACAGTAAAGCTGAACGCTTTATGGTGGATGCCGCTGACATTATGGTTCGTGAGAACGACGGTTGTGATCTTACTGTGACTGTGGCATGGTCGGAAGGTATTTCAGGGAAGGGTCGCATTATTTATGAACGCAATGGCTTGGTACGGCAAATGTCCTTGCCGTTGTCATTAACCTGCCATGTTGACTTAAAGAACTTGGCTTCCTTTCTAGCAATCCAACTGGATGATACTGCGAAAAAGTATCTGTGGCAACAACGGACAGCCATAACCTTGATCGGCCAAGACCGTTACCATTCCGCTGTGACTAGTCAATTCAACGCCCGTTGCTTTCGTGAGGTATTCCCGCGTCAGGGCTTTACCCTTTACCTGATCGGATGGATTCATCGCCAGGAATTCGAGCGCATTGCCCATCCTTTGCCGATTGTAGCACCGTGTTACTTTTACCCGCCCAAACAGAATGCCCACGATCATCATGCACCCGGTACTAAGACTGCCAATCGATATGTGCTTCCTGGCGTTCTTCATCCTATTGTCACATTGATGGAGGTATAATCATGTCGACGACGCAACGTGCCGCTGCCGTAATCCCTGCGAAACCGAAACGAACACTGGAAAACCGTATCAACGAGTTGGCATGGAAAGACTGGCTATTGTTTCAGAAGAGCTTTTTCTCTATCACTGACGATCAATCGCTCTATGGCGACTTGATCCGCTTTTTTACCAAGCGGTACGACTCGGAAAACCGCTTGACCCGCATACTAGTCATCACCGGATCGGATACGCCGTCTTCTATTGCAGCGCATGGTCGCCAACTGTTCCGCGAAACCGTATCCCCAATTGATATCGGTCCGTGGCATGAGAGCCAACCCGAAATCGCGCCGTTCGACTTCATCATCGTGGACTGGCGTGATCGTGGCGCTGCATGGGCAGAGCAAGCTTCCGAGCATTCGGCGAACATTCACCAATTCTTTGCTCAGTGCCGGGCGATGCTCAAGGAAGGCGGATTCTGCGCGCTCCTGTCACAGGAAGTGACGACGGCAGCCGGTCGTTATCCGTTGCCGTGGGTCTTGTCCAGTCTAGCCCGTCATAGTTTTCGCCTACGTGACGAGCGTATCGGTCTGCCGGATTCAGATAGCGCTGCGCCCACGTATGTTAATGTTCTGCAAGCCATCAACGAAATCGGGCCGGTGCATGCTGAGTTACCGACTTTGCACCTTAGCACTCCCGCTGCCCGTGCGCAATGGGTGAAGCCAAAACCTAAGCCACGTAGCAAAAAGGAAATCCTGCATCCCGCTAAGTTTCCGGAAGAATTAGTTCAGATTTTTGTATCTGAGCTCACATTGCCTGATACCGTAGTATTCGACCCGATGGGCGGAACGAGTTCGACTGCCATGGCGGCACTCAATGCCGGTCGCAAGGCAGTCCTTATCGAATTAAGCGGAACATGGGTCGATATAGCTCGTTCTCGTGTAACTCATGCGGGTCACACCGTGTCAGAACGTTGGAAAGTTCTGCAGGGCGATGCTCGCGAAATTGCTGCGTTGATTCCCATCGAGTTTCTTCCGATAGCCTACACCGTGACCAGCCCTCCTTATTGGCGCATCCTCCACAACCCGGGGATGCATGTATTGGATGAGGGCCAGAAGGCTCGCCAAGCTAAAGGCTTGCGCACGACGTACTCCGAAAATAAGGCAGACTTGGGCAACGTCACGGACTATCGCCAGTTTATCGATGAGTTAACGCGTATCTACGATCATTGTGCGGATGTCATGGAACCTGGTCGCGTATTGACCATCGTGACCAAAAACGTGAAATTCGAACGGGCACAATATCCTATTGCTTGGGATCTGGTGTTCGCATTGTGTGGCGACAATGGTCGTTTTGAATACGCTGGGACAACGTTTTGGTGCCAGGATGATGTGGGTCTTAAGCCTTTTGGTATGGGATGCGACTGGATCAGCAATATCCTGCACAACTACTGTATTCACCTGCGAGTACGATAAAAGACACGATCTGCCGAATCTCACTACGGAAAATTTTACCTGGGGACTGACGCCAATGTCTGCCACGACACTTAAGTCCCGTCGTGAGCATGGCCGGAGTCGTGACTATCAGTCCATGCGTGTCCGCGACCGCATCCCATTAAGATTGAGCATAACCGTCTGCGGCCTATGGTATACTCAAATTACTGATCAAGGAGAGGATCGTGATGGCGATGGCACCCGAACACACTCCCTCTTCTACGCCAGCCGATTTTGGGGAAAAAGTGAGTATCAGTCAATTGATCCTCAGCCGGCTGGATGACATGCGTCATGACCAAGATATTATGCGGCAAGACACCAAACAAGAGATGACCAGCCTCCGCCAAGAACTGACCGCGTTGCGTCAAGAACTTCGTGCTCTGGATACCAAGTTTGATAAAAAAATTTCTGATCTCGATACCAAGTTCGATCAAAAATTGTCCACTCTCGCCTATTGGTATTGGGGGACGCTGGTTTTAATGATTGTCGGATTTGTCACTGTGCTCTTCATGCATGCCTAATCGGCTACTCTGTGCGCTAGCATTGAGTCTTTGCGGGCGCTTACCGATTATGTGGATCCCGCGTGGCCTCCCCGCACGGATTATGGCGACATTTTGACTCAACTCTCTGTGATGTCCAAGCCAAAGGATGAGATTTAATGAGTGCCATTCCCATCAATTACAGCACATGCCTCGGTGCTCAGAACTCTCGTTAAACATTCGATATGTCGACTGCTACCGATAACGTGATATAACCAAAGGCCGGCTCTATCCCCTTCTTTCTGCGCCCACGTCTCGTGGGCGCGGCTTTTGCCTGGTTGTTGTTCTCTCGTTTCATCCAATATCTAAGGAGGGCTTTTATATGAGTTTAGATTGCTATGCGGTCAAGATGGTGGATGCCGACCCCAAGCTGTTCGAATCCGTGCCGAATGGGTTGCATCACGGCCTCTACAGCCGGACCGCCAACGGATTTTACGGCAGCCGCTATGCGGCATTCGTGAGTGCCATCACAGACGCGACGTTATATGACGAACTGTTGTCCGTGGAACAGGTGCAACACATGGCCGATGCCTTGGAGGACTGGATTGCCGATCATCCCGGCGAATCCTGGGCCGATCCCCAAGATATTTCTCTGCCTGGGCACGACGCCGCAGTGCCTCTCTCGCCGGAGGAAATTACTGCGCTAACCCAGTGGTTCCGAATTGCAGCGGATAACGACTGCGCCGTGATGAACTGGTTTTAACGGATATGAGCGACGTTTTTAAGGAGGTTCCTATGACCACCGAAGCTCTCACTGCTATCCTCCGCGATATTTTGGGGACGCAAACGTTGTGCCCCGAGCGCGATGGACGCTTTCAATACAAACTGTATGCAGACTATAATGATTCTTTGTCTCATGATCAACTTCTCGCTATTTCTTCCGCCCCACACAAGAATGATGCCTTCTACGATTTATTGGCCGACTATGAAGATGAATGCCGATGGGATGCCCAACAATCCCTGAAACAGGCAATTCGCCAAGCCTGGCCGGCATCAATCGACGACACGGAAGATTTTGACGCGCTGGAAGACCACATCGACGACATCCTGATGGATCTGGTTGACTTTACCTTGGACTACGATCATTATCGTCAAACACCCGTTCACGTGAATATCATGATGAATACGGGGGACGGGAACTACGATTTTACCTTAAATAATTGGCTCGATGTGCGCACTGGTCCCATTCATCCGCGCAGCGCGCTGTTGTGGCTTTGCCGGCAACAAGGCTATGGGAAACGGGATATCAACACTGCTCTGAAAATGTCCGAGCGTCCAGACAGTCCATTTTTGGCCACGGTGGTCGACGAATGCGCTAACGTCTGCACGTCCATGAATGCGTTAACCTTTTTGGTCCGTATGACCGTCGGCGACTTTATGAATTGGATGGATGACGGTGGCGATATCACCGTGTCGGCTGACACCACGTGCGGACTCTATGATCCCTGGAACGGATCCGGCAGCCTGCTGGGTATTCAGCTGGAACACCCGGTACGGATTCCGCGGCGCTATG
>JAKAAL010000572.1 GCA_021802375.1 Bacillota bacterium
CTTGGAGGGATGACGATGATCACACTGAAAAATCGGACTGCTGCCGTCTCGCCTCCGCGTTACAATCAATTGGACGCTCTTCGTGGCATTGCCATCCTCAGCGTGGTCATTTTTCACGCCTATATCATTCGGCCCTTCTTTCATGGCCCCTGGTGGATGCGTTTTGTTGGTCAAGGTGCTGAAGGTGTCGGCTTATTCTATATGGTGAGCGCCTTAACTTTGGCCCTTAGTTGGAAGCACCGACGAGAGGTGGACCGTGAACCCCAGAAGGCCTTTTGGTTAAGGCGGTTCATGCGCATTGCTCCCATGTTCTATCTCACCCTCAGCGCCGCGTTTATACTCCATGCGGGCAATCCCACGGTAGTCCCGCATGCGATGAAACACCACATTTTTACGTGGGCTAATCTTTTAACCCATGTGACCTTTGTGTTTGGATGGCTGCCATGGTTTCAAAACTCCTGGATCGGCGTGGAGTGGTCGATTGGCGTGGAAATGACCTTTTATTTGCTGTTCCCCTGGCTGATGGAAAAGGTCTTTGGGCGCGTCGACTCTCGACTTTTTTTGGCCAGCGGCCTCGTCCTGGCGCTAGGTTGGCCCTGGCTTTTGCATCATCTTTGGTTTCCCTGGCCGCTATGGGCCAAATCCTTTTTGCTCTGGTCCTTTCCTGTGCAGTGGATCTGGTTTTCCGCTGGCTTCCTCGTCGTCGCCTACCGAGCACGGCCAACCATGGCCGGTTGGGCCACGCTGTGGCTTGTGGCTGCCCTGTTTCTCGGTGGACACTCGTGGACGGCGCACACGGCCAATCTCCTCTGGGTGGTGCCGAACTTTATCCTGGTTTGGCTTACCTGGCATGACTACCGTGGCCTTCGATGGCTGGTACGAAACCGCTGGCTGCAATATGTTGGCACCCGGAGCTATAGTATTTACCTGGTCCACTGGCTGATTCTTGCTCAAATTGCCCATTTCGCCTTTGCCAGTGCACACAGCCCATCGGGATGGTTGCTGCGCCTGGTGCTGGGACTTGCCGCCAGTCTGGTCGTTTCGGAAATCACCTTTCGCCTGATCGAGCAACCCGGGATCGCGTTGGGGCGAGTCCTTATCGAGAGGCTGGGTTGGGGTCGGCGCCCAACCCTTCCCAAGCGGGATGCCGAACGAGTCATGGAGGCCCTCAGCTCCTAGCGTAACGCCCATCGCCACCCGCGGCGTCTCGTTCTGCAATCAGACAAAGTTCCGCCGCCTTAAAGGCGTGCTCCTGCGTCATCGCCACTTCCGTGCGATTGAGACAGTCTAAAATGAGCTGACCAAAGAATGGATATCCCACCTTGCCATGAACGGGAAGATGCCATTCGCCCTCTTGGTTGGCCAAATATAGATGGCTTCCTTCCAGGTCGCGAGCGATATCAATGTATTTGCGGAGTTCGATGAACCCTTTCGTGCCCAGTATGAAGGTTCGGCCGTCTCCCCAGGTTCTCAGTCCATCGGGAGTAAACCAGTCCACTCGGAAGTACCCAGAACTGCCATTGTCCATCACCAGACTCGCCTCGCCAAAGTCTTCCAGCTCGGGATAGTCAGGATGGTCGTAATTGGCAACACGGCTCATCGTCAGCGTGGCATCTTGACCTCCCGTGAACGCCAGAATTTGCTCGATTTGATGGCTGCCGATGTCGCAAAGGATCCCCCCGTAGTGCTCCTTTTGAAAAAACCAGGCGGGGCGACTGCCGGCATTTAAGCGATGGGGGCCTGTTCCCATCACTTGGATGACGCGCCCAATGACGCCCTCTTCGATCAACTGGCCCGCGAACACGGCGCTTTCGACGTGGAGCCGTTCGCTATAGTACACCTGGTACTTTAACCCGGTTTCGGCTACCTTGGCCTTTGCCGCCTGCAGTTGGCTCAAGGTGGTAAAAGGGGCCTTGTCGGTGAAGTAGTCCTTGCCATGATCCATCACCCGCATACCTAAGGCAGCCCGCTTGGAGGTGATGGCGGCACCCGCCACCAGTCGAACCTGAGGATCATCCAACACTTCGTCCTCACTCGACGCCGCTCGGGCTCCCGGATAGGCTTTCAAAAATCGTGCCACCCGACTGGGATCCGGATCGTACACCCATTTAACTTCTGCTCCCGCCTCGGTCAATCCGTTGACCATGCCATAAATATGACCATGATCCAAACCCACCGCCGCTATCACGAATTCGCCCGGTTGGCACACCGGCCTCGGCTTGCCTTGCGGCGCATAGTTCATGCCATCGGCTGCACCCACATCGCATTCCCCCTATTGCACTCTCTGCCACGTTAAAAGCCATGATGCGTACGGCCAAGGCGGGTGATTGGCCCAGGCCATGTCCGGCGCCCCGGATGAAGGCCTAGGGGCGCTGATCGAGTCCATCGGGAAGAAAGACCTTTTGTCCGAGGCGAGCACTCTCCATGGCTCCAAACACCATGGCTAGGCTTTGAATATTGTCCTTTGCCTCGGTTTCCGCGGGACGGTTGCTTCGCCACGAAGACATCATCGCGTCGAGCGCTGCGGTGTGTCCGCCTAAAACCCCGTCTTCCACCACGGCCCAGGTCCGATCCGTTTTTCGAATAAAGCTTGGCGAAGCGGCTTCGTCTACGGTTTCGGCATAGGGCACGCCTTCTCCATCCCACCTGGCCGTCCCTCGAGATCCCACGACTCGCCAATCCGCCTCCCACGAAGTGGGGCATCCTTCAGCCGCCCACGATCCCCGGTATTCGAACACCGCTCCGTTATCCCAGGTAAAAATGGCGATCGCCGACGCATGGCCCTGGTACCAGGACCCGGGCGGATTGTAGGCGTGGCAGTATACACTTTTGGCTCTGCCGCCTAAGAGAAAGCGAGCTTGATCAAAGGTATGGATCGCCATGTCGAGCAAGAGTGGCTCATCCATGGCATCGCGAAATCCGCCAAAATGGGGACCCAAAAAGAAGTCGGCCGCTACCATCCCCACCTGGCCAATGCGGCCTTCTTGAAGCAGGTGTTGAAAAGCGCGCAGCTTCGGATGATACCGTCGATTCTGCATGACCAAGAGGCGCCGCCCGCAATCGCGTGCCCGTTCTTCCAGGCGACGCGCCGCTTGCCAGCTGTCGGCCATCGGTTTCTCTGAAAAAACGTCGAGGCCCTGTTCCAGTGCCGAGGTAACCACCGCTTCACGGCTCTCGGGTAACGTAATATCCCAGAGCAAGTCGGCAGGCACCTCGGTCAACGCTTGCTGAACGTCTTGAAAGATGGGAACGGCTAACTGAAACTCTGCCGCTCGCGCCTTGGCCGATTGCAAAACCACATCGACCAAGGCCACGATTTCAACGTCTTTGGCGTGCGACGTCGCATATTTGAGCCACTCTCGCGACATGCCACCGAGACCCGCCACGATCACTCGAGCCCTTTGCAAAGAGATCTCCCCTGACCTTGCGCTCTATTTTATTATCTCGTGCCGACATTCTGGCTCGAGTATATCACGCCCGCCACCGGGGCAGGCGCCATACTTGGCAGAAAGTGGGCTTGATCGCGAACTCACGGAACGATGAAGCGTCCCCGTTCATCGCCGATGCCCGTCTTGCGGTAGAAATAGGTGTTGACCACGTCACGCCATTCCTCTGCATTTTGTACCTGCCAAGCCAAGCGCTCGGCCACGCGTTCTGCCCACTGGGCTGGCACCTCGCGGGAAATTTGTTGCCAACGCGCCAAAAGCCCCCTGGCCGCCTCGGCCCCCTCGAAGTGACTGTCGTAGATATGCTGGATGACCGTTTTGCCAGAACCCAAGCGATGACCATAGGCCACATGATGAAAGAACAGCAGGAGTTCATCCGGGCAGCTTTGAACATCTTCATAGATGCTTCGATGGGGCTCGCGATATTGGCCGACATAGCCGGTCCCCGTCGCTTCCGTTCGGTCGACCCCTATGCCTTGATGGTCAGCAAAATGATACGTACCCCATTTGGAATATTCGTAGCCATCCACATTCGGTCCGTAATGATGTCCCGGATTCACCATGAAGCCGACCCCGAGAGGCGCGGTGTAACTCTCATAAATCCGCCAAGAATCGTGCAGCATCGAGGAAAGCGCGTCGACGAGTAAAGGCGCGTGGCCCAAGGTTTGATGGATCCACTCGGCCGTAATTTGAGCGCTGGCCAGCTTGGGATCCCAAGCCAAGCGCCCGA
>JAKAAL010000573.1 GCA_021802375.1 Bacillota bacterium
GAGGAGAATGTAGAGACATGGAGTCCGTCATGGTAACCGGTGGTACGGGATTTATTGGGTCTTACATCGTTAAGGAACTCCTTGAACGAGGATATACCGTGGTGAGTTATAATCGCGATTATAGTGGTGAGAAGTCCAACGGGGTTATTTATGTCCAAGGCGAATTGTTTGATCTGCCTCGTCTGCTGACAACTATCCAATCCCATGGTGTTCGCCGGGTAATTCACACTGCGGCAATGTCTCATCCCGATCTCTCGGTTGATATGCCGCTGACCACCATTGCGGCAAACATAGAGGGGACCGCCGTAATATTTGAAGCGGCTCGTCTTTCCCAAGTTGAACGTGTCATTAACCTTTCGTCTGAGTGTGCTGTGGGGCCAACTAATGACGAAATAGGAATTTCTCCGACCCTATCGCCCACAACACCTTACGGCGTGTCAAAAGCTACCACCGAAATGCTTGCAGGGGTTTATCGAACCCTCTACAAAATATCGGTTACTACGGTGCGCATAACGGAAGTATTCGGCCCGGGCAACAAAATGCCGCAGGTGCTTCATGAAGCTATTGTTGCGGCACTTCGAAAAGAACCCCTCGTTATTACCGGAGGCGACCATCCCTTTCAGTTTGTCCATGTTACGGATGTGGCAAAAGCGGTGGTGCAGTTGTTGGAATGTGTTCGGTGCCCAGAGGCCGTGTACAACATTACTGGACAAACTCGGATGTCGGTAAGGGAAGCGACTGATATCATTGCCAGTCTTGTGCCGGATCAAACATTGCACGTTCAGACAGGGTTTTTACCACGAGATATTCAGGGCATGTTTGATTGTAAACCAGCACAACGAGATTTTGGGTATGCTCCACAAAAAACATTTGAAGAGCATTTACGGGATTATATCACATGGCTTTCCGTTAATGAGTATTAACTGAATGACGAAAGGAGACGAAGCATGCCGGATGAAGTAAACTTTAGCGCATTGACTTGGGAGGAAATCGAGAAGGCGGTACAAAGTAATACGGGACTTATTATACCCGTCGGGTCCACAGAGCAACATGGTCCCCATCTTCCATTAATGACAGACGCCGTGTTGGCCAACGAACTGGCCGTGGCAGTAGCCCAGGAATCCGGGTTTCTGGTTGCCCCAACGGTTCATTATGGCTATCGATCCCGACCACTGTCAGGAGGGGGGCAGACATTTATTGGTACGACGTCGCTGACGGGCCCAACCTTTATTTGGATGATACGAGACATCGTGCGGGAGTTTCTGAGGCATGGATTTCGCCGCCTAATGGTGTTAAATTGGCATTTTGAAAATCAGAACTTTCTCTATGAAGGTATTCAACTTGCACTCGATGAAGCGAGGTCACTGAACTCTCCACCAAAAATTGTGTTATTGGAAAGCCCGTTTAATACGCTGACTTCAGAAACAATGGATATGGTCTTTGAAGGTCAATTCCCAGGATGGCCCACTGAGCATGCGGCCATTTTTGAAACGTCCGTGATGTTACATCTGCATCCGGAATTAGTAAAATGGGAAAAAGTGGTGGATGATGCATCAGAACGAAGGCCGTGGTATGAAATTCTGCCCATACAACCAGATTTAGTGGCGCCCAGTGGGACTTTATGGAAGGCTACTTTAGCAAGTCAGGAGAAAGGTCGGTTAATATGGTCGGAAATCGTTCCACAGGTACGGGAAGTTATTAAGATGGAATTTAGTTGACAACGCGTTGATTTAAATCGAAAGTATACCGTTTTTCCCACTTATCCTTATATTCACTCTATCGACCCCCCCGTCCTTTCCGATCCGCCTTGTCAAAGGCGCTTTTCGGAACCTAAGCGAGCCGGAGCCCGAATTGGAAAGGTGCGGGCCTGCAAACAATCCCCAACTTTGACAGACACGATCGCTCCAGTTCGACAATCTATGAAATAGGATATTTGGTGTTTTTATACGTCCCCTCAACACGGTGGATTAAGCAAGCCTTCTTTTTCCCCTGCAGGGGAAAAAGAAGGCTGTCGCACAAACGAGCGTTTTTTGCGACACTTCCTATCATCCTCTCATTTATTGGGTATTGGGTTCCGGCAACGCTTCGTTGAATAGTGGGCCATCAATTAGTATCTAGCATAAACAGCCGATATTACAGCCCGAAGTCTCTACGTGGAAGAATCTCTTCTCGCACCTCCTTCGACTCTTAATGACCCGAGACCTGCTCTAACTGCCACAACATAGCTTCCGTGGCTGATACCATTCGCGGGTTGGACTGCGGGTGGATGGCTGGACTCATCGTCAACACGCGAGTTACCGTACAGGCCAGATAGATGCCATCAGCCGGGGAACGATGCCCCGTGCGGATTCCGGGTAAAATATCCTGTTCCGTCAGCGCCGCGATATCGTGTCCGTCATCATAGCCCAGACAGGCGGAAGCCGGAACACTCAACCCTTGTTGGATGACCCACTCGACTTCATATTGATGGCGTGCCTGGCCATAGGGTGTCAGAACAAAGACCCGGTGCCAGCGAACATGCTGGAAATACGCGAGAACGGCTCCTGGCGCGCTAACCACTGGTACAGGAAATATCTGTTGAATTGCGGCACGTCCTGCGGCTGAAAAGGCGCCGTAAGCCCGGGCATAGTACACGGCATCCGGAGAGGGCAGCGCCGAAGTGATTTGGCGTACTGTCTCTAAGAGCTTGGCTCTTTCTCCCGGGCTTTCTCCTCGTCCGGGGAGAAACGGCATCGGTGCATCAACCCAAGTAATGTCGGGATGAGCCTGGCGGAGATCATCAAGCAAAGCGGGATTTTCCAACGAGCGCAGGACACTGATCGTAGACATTATGGTACCATCCCTTTCTGTGAGTCTGAGGAGTGTTCTCTATTCTGCTGGGGAGATCCGGGCATCCATATTGCATAGACAATTCCTGCAATAAGAAAACCTGTCAGCCAGGAGGCCTTGCTCAAATAAATCCAACCCGGAAACTTCAATCCAATGTCCCCCATCAGGAGAACAAAGAAGGCGCACAAGACAGCGACAATCGCCCGAAGGTTGAACCCGTGAAAGTAGTAATAGCGACCTTGAATGCGATAGATATCTGGAACATCTAGGCGTCCGTGTTTCTTAAAAACATAATCGACAGCGATAACGCCCGCAAAAGGTCCCAACAGCGAGGCAACCAGCAAAATCCACGTATTAAAATAGACATAGGCACCTTGTGCATAGAGAGACCATGCGCCGATCGCAATGCCTAAGACGGTGACAATCGTCACCCCCCGGCCCCACGTCAATTTTTCGGGCCAGGTGTTGTTCAGATCATATACAGGCGGCACCGCGTTGCTGAAGATGTTGGTGTTGAGTAGGAGTACGGCGTAGAACAAGAGAATGATCATAGACAACCAAGCCGGATGCAAAAATCCGGCGACGAGCAAAATCGGATCATAGACAGCGTGGCCGGTGAGCGCATGCACAATGCCCGTCATCAAAGCCCCATACAAAATGGTCAGAGAGTAGATCACGGGCAACCCTAGTTGGCCCAGTAGCATGGATCGGACCGATTTGCCGAAGCGCATCATGTCTGGCCAGCTGATAATCTGGGTGGCATGAATATTGGACGAAAAGAACACCAGCATGACCGGGATGACGGTTGCGGAAATCGGCGCGGCTGGTTGTGCGAGCGCCTTGCCCAAGTCCACGGGGTAATGGGCGACAAAGTAGACAAAGACAAAGGTGAGGATGGTGAGCGCCACTACCGGCATCCACTTGCTAAGCCACTTAAGCGATGGGGAGGACAAGGCAGGTTTAGCTGCGAGCAAAATGAAATACTGCACGAGCGTGGCGGTCAAAAACATGATCCAGAACAGCACAGGAAAGTGTGTCGCCAGCGTGCTGGGGCTGAGGGTCTTGAATGATAATAACAGAGACGACCGGCCGGTGCCGAGGATCCACATGCTGACAAGTGCTTCGGTTACGAGAAAGGTCTGAACACCCCAAAATCCGAGACCAACAAAGAAACGGGTCCATGATGGAATATAGGTACCCCAGATTCCAAAACGGGTGCGATCCAACTGCGGTTCGGCTAGACCATAGACAATGGCACCGTGGGACTGAATAATCAGTGCCACAAGAGAAACAAGGTCGCCGACGAGAGCGATCAACAAAACTTCCCACCAATTAAATCCTCCAGTG
>JAKAAL010000574.1 GCA_021802375.1 Bacillota bacterium
ATCTTGGAAATCTTGGGCTTGCACCGCAATATACTGGAATTGTTGGTCGCGATCGGGGTGGTCGCTCCCCCGGTCGAATCGCTTGCGATTCGCTTGCATCGAATACCCCTCGGCGGCCAACAGGCGGGAAACCGTGTTGGCGCTCACCGGCATCCCTTGGGTCGTGAGTTCATCCGCCAGATGGCTCAGACTTTTCGAGGTCCACAGTAAGGGGGACTCGGGATCCCCTTGCGTATCCCCTTCGACCAGCTTGCGTAAGGCAGGAACCAGGTCCGGGTAAATCTCGGTAATCTCCTTGCGCCCGCCGCCCCGGCGGCGGACTCTTTCCGCCGGGAGCTCCACCTCGCCTTGCAGTTGTGCGACGCCGAGTTGTAAGGTATCCATCGCGAGCCCTGTAATCCCCCGAACAGCACTGTGACTGCCTGGTCCTAACGACAATGCCATCGCCGCCCCGACCAGTCGGATAGCCTTCTCATCGAGATGGCCCGCTAACAGGTCAAACAGGCGGCGATAATGCTCCCGCTCCACTTCGTTCCAATCAAAAGCTTGCATCTTGTTCGCTCCCTTGTTAGAGTGTCCCAACGCAGCATAACAAGATGTAGGTTCTTGCTCATCGGTTGATATTTTTCCATAACAGGGGTTACTTAGGCGGAGGCACTCATATTTACCCAGGGCGTCGGCGTATTGCTTCGGAACCACCTGCCCACTTGTCCTATCCCACACTAAAAACCACGCTACAACCTGAAGAACACTCGATGAGCAAGAGCCAAGATGTAGAGCCAATGTCCAGCAAATATGGCTATTCGTATGTTGAAATTTCAGGTCTCCTAACGTATTGAGCTGCGCATAGTCGTCCACCCCTTTGCCACCGCATCATCCAACATAGTGCTAACTAACGCAAGCCCACCGCAACACCCCCACAGATCCGAGATCCTTCACCCCGTTGGATCAGCGCGTACAGGCCAAGCTCTCCATTGCTGGTTGACGCCTCGGCGAACCAGGGCGCCATCCTCATCGATTTGGAAAAGGTGTATCCATGCGTTGTCCACCAGTTCTCGCACCGCAGCATGACGGGTAATCACGTCATCTATGGCAAATTGTGGAGCCTCGATAAGAACGTTAAGACGCATGGGTTCGTGCCTCCACCGGTTCCCATCATGCAGTGACTGTAACGCCAACCCAACGCGCAAGTCCCCCCCGTTACCTTCCAGCACACCGATCGAACCTCCCACCACATTGTGCAACACCTTGTTGCCGCTACCAAATCGGCGATGGTCGACCATAGATCCGTAGTACTGCAGATTTATCCAAGTTGCTACGATCATTGGTGCAGTCATAATCAACTGCAACGCCACAAACTGAGTGTCCTGGCGCCAATCATACTCGTGCAAAAACACTCTGCCTTTGAGGTTGCAATGCGCCGTACGCACCCGCGGGGCTGCGACAAAGGCGGCATTGCCCGCCAACCCCCATTCCGGGCGTACTTGCGCCCAATCCTGGGCACTCCGCCGCATGTCCCGTTCGATCGATGAAGGAGATAAGCTGTGTGTTCCCAAGGAAGACGCCCTTTCGCGGCGGCTGATGGCTGCAGCCGCTTTCAACCAATCGCTTAGCTGGGCCACGTCCTGGATGTGTGACGCCGGAACGTCTTTGCGGTTAAATAACTGAATCTCATCGGTTGTTGTATCGTGCAACGCCGCCATGAAATAGGTGTCGGCAGGAATCTTGATACCTTGGTGCTCTAGACCCTGCCTAGTCCGAGGATCATTAAGCAGCGCAGCCGCGACCCGAGCACTCGCCTCGCCAGACTGCCCGCCGCATGCCCCACAGTCCAGGGACGACGCCTGGGGATTATTGGCGTTGCTACTGGCATGACCCACAAATAGTACCAGACGCCCAAATTTCTGGACCATGCCAGTGTTGCGCAACACCACTTCCGCCGTCCCAGGGCGGTCACCTTCTGGAATGCCCGTAGCCCCCCCGTCCCCAGGTGCCAATGTGGGCTTCAGACGGTCGTATATCCACCGCGGCAATCCCATGCGGTCGGGGGGTGGCGTCACCCGCGTCCACCCCATACTATCACTTATCAGTTTTGCGCCAAGCAGCAATCCAGTGGCCTCGACGAATCCAAAAGTCGACGACGCCGAAGTTTTAAAACTCTTCCAGGCCTTCGAAACCCGTAACCAAGTCTGCCGCCGCGCCATATGTTTGGCTAAGGCTTTAGCATTCGTTTTCGTAGTGCCTAAAGACTCGCCAATCCGATACGATGGTTTAAATAGTATGGGTAGATGGCTCTTCGCTTCCGAAGATCCAAAAGGAAGGAATTCCATCGGAATACCAAAAAAACCCGCAAAACCCCTCGTTTCCACCTTAGATGTTGTCGTTTCTAATGCCCGCCGATACACCTCCGAACGCACGTCAATACAAAAGACGGCCTGCACATCGACCACTTTCTTGGTATCCGCCGTCTTGTTTCGGTCACCTAAAGTTTCAGCCAGTTCTCTTTGGTATCTGAGTTCAAAAGCCGTTTGCAATACCGCATCAATCGGAACGTCGGTAGGGCTCTCGGTCCGTGTCATGGACATCACACACTCGCGCCAATTGGCCATCAGTGTTTGACTGTAGCGGAGCTGATAAAGCATGGCATCAAAGGTTACGCGTATAGCGAGTAGGTCCCGTAATGCCCCATCGTGTTCTCCATGAAGTTCAGCCCGCCAACGCAGATAGCGCGCCCATGCCGCCCAACCAGAAATGCTGATTAGCGCTGCATGTAAGTAATCGTCCATGGCTTCAATCGGCATTTCAAGGATCCGCAACGCTGAAACAATGGCTGCAGGAGCCGAGTCCGGCCATGCCGCCATAGCGTCCCGCATACCCGTGACACCCATCATCCGAAGGCTCTTGTCCACTCGCGAAAATACGCACCACCCTTTATATAGCGAGCCGTCTTTCCATGGCATGGGCCACATCGCTTGTCCTTCATCAAAATATGCCGCACAGTATCGGCTCATGCGTTCAACTGCAAAACCCGACCAATCCTGGCCATCCATGGCTCCAAGGACATCCGTAACGAGCCGCACTGGCGTCACCGGCGGCTGACTATCTTGTGCCAATGCATACTTGAAAGCAGCCACATCCGACGAACACCCTAATTCGTGCAGCGCCGCGTCTAGATCTGCCTCTGCGATGCGGCCCTGCGCGATTTGCTGCTCGTAGTATGCCCGCGGCATGCAAAGCCCCTGACCTGAGATGCGTTCCAGTGTTCTGTGTGCTTCCCAAAACGCTAAATTACTAACACCAAAATACGGATTCACCGCGACAAAATTTTTTAAAGGCCACAGCGGTGCGATGCGCTGACAAACTAAGCCTACCTTGTCCATAATAAGCGATTCATATCCCTCGCCAGCGGTCATGATATCTCCTCCCGTAGGTGGTCTTGGGTTAGTGAATGCAAGGGATCCGTTGTCAGGCCCGAGCGCCTCCGAACTATCCGAGTTAGGAGCATATCCACATACAGATCATTGAACAGGTGGACATAAATGGATTGCCAAAATGGGTGCCGCAGTATCTGAGGAAGCCTTTGCTGAACAATCAGGAGGCCTACGAACACTGCCACGATAAGCCCCAAAAGTGCGTCATGCGTAGGTCCAGCACCTTGAACCGTAAGCCACATCGGACGAAATAGTTTAGCAAAAAGAACCTCAAGGGCGAAATAGACTATTGAAATTGATGCACTGATTCCGATCACTATCCAGAGAAAACCCCCGATGCTGGGCTCTCTCATATTTAACGCATGTAATACCAACTGGGAGATCGCTACGGTCAAAATGATTCCCATGACAGCCACCGGGGCTTGTTTAACCAACGATATCCCAAACATCAATGCAGTCCCTACAACTATTGTTGATGCCATTGCAAGGCTCTCGAGGGTTTTCCATATGGACACCGATAGCGGCATCGGCAGCGGCAACGCCGGACCACGGAAATACTCGACGACGCTTCCCGATGACAGAAAGGCGTGGGCTTTGTAAACCGCATGCGCCGCAATGTGTAATAGAACCAGACTATATAGGCCCAAGCCACATTCCATCAACAAAAAGCCTATTTGCCCACAGGTCGAATAGGCAAGTGATCCCTTAATGTTCCTGGTGGTCATCATCATTAGAGAAGCCGT